>NZ_JAZGQL010000020.1:0-236519 GCF_036421995.1 Plantactinospora veratri | reverse complement strand
CCGGAGACGACGAATGGGCCAGCCCCGGGAAGGGGGCTGGCCCATTCGGTCGTGCGTTATGCGGAGTATCCGCGTTCGGCGGCCCAGTTGGCGAGGGTGATGGTGCTCATCCAGTACTCGCTCTGGTTCGGGTTCGCCGGGTCGGCGATCTTCACCTTCCGGCCGTGGTCGTCGTACCCCACGACCGTCAGGTAGTGCCCACCCTCGTACGAGTGCGGCACACCGTCGACGTCGGTGGCGGTGCCCTTGATGTTCATCACCACCGGACGCTTGGCGTCGATCGCGTTGACGATGTCGACCTGGAGCCGGTCCATCTGCTCCGGCTTGGCGGTGCTGTCCGGGATCGCCACCGTCTGGTAGTCCCTACCACCGGCGGAGTTGAGCACCCGGGTGGTGTCCTCGGCCGAGTTCGTACCCGCCTCGGTCGTACCCAGCCGCTTGGCCACCTCGTCCTGCGACGGGGTGTGCCCCTGCGCCGACAGCGCGATCCGGGTCGCCGCGGGCGCGCAGTAGTAGAAGTTCTCCTGCGCCTTGTACTGGTAGTCCAGCATCTTCGACGGCGCCCGCTTGTCGATCTGCTTGATGTCCGCGGTCACCGACGCGGCGGTCGGCGACCCCGTCGTCGGGGTGTCCATCGCGATCACCGGGCCGGCGAACGCGCCACCGACAACGGCGAGTCCGGCGATACCCAGCGCGGTCTTACGCATCGGAGTCTCGGTGATGGCCGGTAGCCATCGGCTGACGAAAGTCATGATGGTCGCCTTCCATTCCGGGGGAACGACAACACCACACCAGCGGCGTGTCGAAAGGAAAGAAACCCGAAGAAACTCGGGGAAAGACACCTCACCGGCACGGGCGGGCGGCCTGTCATGCTCGGACCGCTCCCGCTACCGGGGTGCCAGGGGGATGTAACCGCGGCCGACGCCCCGTCATTCCCGGGGCCAGCCACCCACCCGCAGACCCGGGGGGGACCGCTGCTGCGGACGTACGCCAGGTATAACCACCACCCCCGACCCGGTGTTCCGCGATCCGCCCCCACCGCCCACCCGATCATGACCAAAAACCGGACACCCGGATCAGGACCGGACGGCCGGCAACCCGTCGAGCAGCGCCAGTACCCGGGCCGGATCCTCGACGTGGGCGTTGTGCCCCAAACCGGACAACGTACGCGTCGGCACACCCAACCGGGCCAACTCGTCGTCAGCGACCATCGGATCGTGCTCGCCACGGGCCAGCAGCACCGGAGCGGAGACCCCCGCCAGCAGCCCGCCCATCTCCGGAGCCCCGACGCCGAACGCGCGCGGATCCATCGCCAGCCGCCAGCGACCGTCCTCGGCTGGGACGATTCCGCCGTCGGCCACCGGATCGTCCGGCTCGACGAGCCCGACCAGCCCGGACACCCGCAGATGGCGTCGCGCCGCCTCGGCCCGGGAGTCGTACCAGGCAACCGGACGGTCGGCCAGCGCGGCGGCCTTGGCGAGTTCCTCGGCGGTCCAGCCGACCTTCACACCCAGCCCGACGACCGCCTCGACCGCCCAGCCGGACCCGCTACCGGCCGGACCGCCCGGCCCGCGCCCCGCCAGGGCCAGCCCGACCGCACCGCCCAGCGAGTGCCCGAGCACCACCACCCGGTCGCCGGGCGAGAGCAGTCCGGCCAGGCCGGCGGCCAGCGAGTCGAAGGAGTACCGGTCGAGTGCGGCGGAGCCGCCGTGCCCGGGCAGATCCGGCGCCAGCCAGCGTCCCGGCCAGCGATCGGCGAGCAGCTCCGCCCAGCCCCGCCACACCGCACCGGTGGCGCCCATCCCGTGCAGCAACAGCAGTACCGGCTGGCCCGTACCCCCGCCGAGCGTCACCCGCAGGTCCCCGGCCGTCGGATCCGCACCCGTCATGTCGAGCAGTCTGCCACCGGGAACCGTCGTACCGGATGCCCCGATCGACGGCGGCTTCCGGCCCGGCGCGGACAGGTCAGCGCAGGGCGGCGGCCATCCGGCGGACGGCCTCGGTGACCAGTTCCGGAGAGGTGGCCAGGTTGAACCGGGCGTGTCCGGCACCACCGGTCCCGAAGAGCGGTCCGGAGACCAGCGCGACCCGGCCGCGCTCCAGGAACACCTCGGCGGGGTCGGCCGGCGCACCGGAAGCACCGCCCGGCAGGTCCAGGCCCCGGCAGTCCAGCCAGGTCAGATAGGTGCCCTCCGGCGCCCGGTACCGCACCTGCGGCAGGTGCTCGGCGAGCAGGTCACCGAGGAGCCGACGGTTCTGGTCGAGCCCGGCCAGCAGTTCGTCGAGCCACGAGCCGCCGTAGCGGAACGCGGCGGTGTGCGCGAGCGCGCCCAGATGGCTGGCACCGTCGCCGGCCACCTTCGGCATCCGGGCCAGGTCGTCGGCGGCCGCCGGCCCGGCGACCGCGAGCGCCGCCTTCACCCCGGCCAGGTTCCACGCCTTCGACGCGGAGTGCAGCGCGAGGCCGCGTTCACCACCGGGCATCGAGAGGTACGGCCGGAACGTCACGCCCGGATAGATCAGCGGGGCGTGGATCTCGTCCACCACGACGCGTACGCCGTACCGGTCGGAGAGTTCGATCACCATCGCGAGTTCGTCGGCGGTGTGCACGGTGCCGGTCGGGTTGTGCGGGCTGCACAGCAGGTAGGCGGCCGGCCGGCCCCCGTCGACGGCCTCGGCGAAGGCCCGCTCCAGGGCGTCCGGGTCGAGCCGGTACTCCGCGTTCAGCGGCGCCTCGACGATCCGCCGCTCGGCGCTCCGGAGGAAGTCGTAGAACGGTGGATAGACCGGCGGGCTGATCACCACCGCGTCGCCGTACCCGGTGACCAGCTTGACCATCTCTACGACGCCGAGCATCACGTCGGGGACCAGCCGGGTGTGCTCGACCTTCGGGGCCCAGCCCCAGCGTTCCCGGGCGAAGCCGGCGAGCGCCGAGGCGTAGTCCGTACCGTCCGGCGGGTAGCCGGTGTCACCGAGCGCGACGGCGTCGGTCAGCGCCCGCGCGACCGGCTCGGCGAGCGGCACGTCCATCTCGGCGACCCAGAGCGGGAGTACGTCCGGCGGATACCGCCGCCACTTCTCGCTGGTACGGCGTCGCAGGTCGGCCAGGGAGAGGGTCTGCAAGGGGTTGCCCACCAGGCCACGGTACTTGCTTCGCCCGCTGGCGTGACTCGCCGTGGTGGTCACCTGGCCGTGCGGCACGGAATCTGCTGGCTGACGAAGGCCCGCCACGCTTCGGCGGCGAAGACGAGCACCGGCCCCGACGGGTCCTTGCTGTCCCGGACCCCGACCGCCCCCGGCAGGCCGACCGCAACCTCGACACACGCCGCCTGGTTCGAACCGCTGCGGGTGCTCTTGCGCCAGCACGCGCCGCTCAGGTCCATGTCTTCGCCACCTTCGATAACAACTCGGTCGACTGTGGAAGGATCAGCGCCTCGGCGAGGATGTCCTCCCAGTGGTCACGCACCTCGGTCACCTCGCCCGGCCGTTCGACCATCTGGCCCTGGAGACGGTTGTCGAGAAACACGACCTCCTCGCGTCCCGGCAGCGTCGCGATGATGAAGGGCCCGGCGAGCCCCGGGTACGCGCCAGCGCTCGACGGCACGATGTGGCACATCTACCTCGCCACCCTGCTCCAGGCGGCGATCGAGGACCTGCACCGGCTCAACCCCGACACGGCACCCGACCCGGCCCGGATGTACGCCCGCTTCCTCGGCTGGGTCCGGCCGCGCCTGCTGATCACCCGCGCCCGGCGGTTACGGCATCTGTACGGGATATGACCCCGGCCCGTACGGCATCGAACTCGGCTGCACCGGATGGGTCTCCCGGCGTTCGGCCTGGGCGAACCCGGCGGACCGGCTGTTCACCTGCGGCCAGCCGCCGGCCTCGTGGAACAGTCGCAGCGCGGTCGCCACTACCTCCGCGAGCGGCTCGTCGGCCTCGATCTCGATGCTGGCGCCAGGGGTGTCGATCCGCACCTTCGTCGGATGGGCCGAGTTGTCCGGGTTGGGTTTCGTCGGCTCCGGCTTTGCCGACTCCGACTCCGGAGCCGATACCGGCGGTGCCGGGGGCGGCGGCGAAGGTGTCGGTTCGGCAGCGGCGGGCGGCGTGCTGGGCGACTCCGGCACCGGCGCCGTCTCCGGCGGCGTTCGGTCCGGCAGCGGCGGGGTGGTGTCCGGCAGCGGCGGCGTCTCCGACGGCGACGGCTGGGCGGGAACCGACGCGGTGGACGACACGGGACGAGACGGCTCGGCTCGGGGCGGCTGGGTTGTCACCCCGTCATTGTCAGGCCCGGCCACGCCGGTCCGACACGCTGTCCCCCGTCTCGTCCGTCTCCTCGGCCGCCGGCCGGTCGAGTACGCGTACCGCCGCACGGTCCGGGGTGGGCAGCCAGTGCCGGGCGGGGTCGAAGGACAGCCAGTCGGCCCGCTCGGCGATCGTGGCGACCGTACGTAGCAGTCGGCTGAGCAGCGGATGGATCCGGTCGCGACGCCAGACCAGCGACCACGGGTAGAGCGGGGTCGGATCGACCAGCGGAATCAGCGCCATCGCGGGCGGAGGGGTGGCCCGAACGTCGGCACCGAGCAGCCAGATCCACTGCCCCTGCGCCTGTAGCTGCACCACCACCTGCTCGAAGGTGACGAACGCGGGCCCGACGGTCACCGGGATCCGCAGGTCGTCACCGAGGGCACGCAGATATCCGTCCAACTCGGTGGCGCCCGCGACGGCCGGAGACCAGATCCCGTACGGCGCCAGGTCGGCCGGACGCAACGCCGGTCGGGTCGCCAGGGGGTGACGGTCCGACACCAGAGCGTTCAGGGGTTCCAGCCGGACCAGCCGGTGGGCCAGCTCGACAGCGCCGGGCTCGGCCGGACCGTGTACCCGGCCGAGTGCGACGTCGATCTCGCCGCGTTGCAACGCCGACAGGGCGGTGCCCAGACTGTGTCGGGTGCTCAGCTCCAGCGGCAGATCGCCGAGGTCGGAGACCAGCCGCTGGAGCATCGAGGACGCGGCGATCGGCCGGAACGTGTCGAGGCGCAGCGGCTGCCGGTCGAGGTGTGCCGCGGCCACGATCTCGTCGGCGGCGCCGAGCACCCGCCGCGACAGCGGCAGCAGCCGCCGCCCCAGGTCGGTCAGCTCGACGACGTGGTGGCCGCGGACGAACAGCGGCCCGCCCAGCGTCTTCTCCAGCCGGTGGACACGATGGGACAGTGCCTGCTGGGTGAGGTACAGCCGGTCCGCCGCCCGCCGGAAGTGCAGTTCCTCGGCAGTCGCGACGAATGCCCGGAGTTGGCGAAGATCGAGGTCCACCCCGCGCAGGCTGCGACGACAAGAGTTGTTTGTCAAGACTGTCGCCGCGTGTTGGACAGGCCAGCCGGCTAAAGGTTCGGTTGATCACATGACTGAGGACCTCCAGCCCCGCAGGCCGGCGCAGGGCGATACCGCGGAGCCACGCCGCTGGCCGGTACTCGCGGTGTTGGCGCTGATCCAGTTCACCTTCACCGTGGACAGCTCGATCGTGAACATCGCGCTGCCCTCGGTACAGCGGGAACTGGACGCGTCCACGGCCGACCTCGCCTGGGTGGTCAACGCCTACGTGGTGACCGCCGGTGGGCTGCTGTTGCTCGGCGGCCGGCTGGCCGACCTGTACGGGCGGCGCCGGATATTCCTGGTCGGCACGGCGGTGTTCGCGGTGGCCTCGTTGACCAGTGGCGTCGCGGTGAACACCGGCATGCTGGTCGCCGGCCGGTTCGGCCAGGGTGTCGGGGAGGCGCTGGCGGCACCGTCCGCCCTGTCGATGATCGTCTTGATGTTCACCGATGCGCGGGAGCGGGCCCGCGCGCTGGCAATCTGGGGCGGCCTGAGCGGGCTCGGCGCCATAGCCGGGGTGTTGCTCTCCGGCACCCTGACGGAATTCGCGGGGTGGCGCTGGGTCTTCTTCGTCAACCTGCCGGTTGCTGCCGTCGTACTGCTGGTCATCCCCCGGTTGGTGGACGCACAGCGGGGTTCCGGTGCGCGGCGGATCGACTGGGCGGGCGCGACGCTCGTCACCACCGGTCTGATCGCCCTGGTCGCCGGTCTACTCGCGGCCGGCCACAACGGGTGGACCGCCCCGGTCGTCCTCGTCCCGCTTCTGGCCGGGCTGGCCGCCCTCACCGCCTTCGTCGCCGTGCAGACCAGGAGCGTGGAACCGCTGGTGCCGATGAGCTTCTTCGCCAGCCGTCCCCGCCTCTCGGCGAACCTGGCGACAATGGCGCTGACCAGCGGACTGGCTGCCACGATGTTCCTGCTCACCCTGTACATGCAGAACGTCCTCGACTACCGACCGCTGGTCACGGGACTGGCGTACCTTCCGTTCTGTGTGGCCTTCCTCGGCGGGTTGATGGCGTCGACCGCGTTGACCGCTCGACTCGGCATCACCTGGACCATCGTCACGGGCCTGGTGCTCAGCGCCGGCGGCCTGCTGTATCTGGCGCTCCGGATGTCGGTGAGCAGCGGTTATCTCGAAGCCCTGCTACCCGCGACGGTGCTGATCGCGGTGGGGCTGGGCATCGCCTTCCCGGCGCTCCAGAACGCGGCCCTGCACGGGGTGACCGACGACGATGCCGGTCTCGGCTCCGGTGTCCAGACCACGACCCAGCAACTCGGCAGCGCTCTCGGCCTGGCCACCTTCGCCGCGATCGCGATCAGTCGTGCCGGGGCGGCATCGGATTCCGGGGCCACCGCGAAAGCGGCCGAGGTCGCCGGCTACCGGTGGGCCTTCTACGCGGCAGCGGGCGCACTGGTCCTGGCCGCCGTGCTGATGCCGACGGCCGGCCGCGTACCACCGGAGGAGCCGGCACGTTAGCCGGGCACCAGCTCGCCCCGGTCAGCCCCGACCTGGTCGGGCTGGTTGAACTGGGTCCGGTACAGCTCCTCGTAGCGGCCGCCGGCGGCGAGCAGTTCGTCGTGGGTGCCGCGCTCCACGATCCGGCCCTCCTCCACCACCAGGATCTGGTCGGCGGCCCGTACGGTGGAGAGCCGGTGCGCGATCACCAACGCCGTACGGTCGGCCAGCGCCTCGCCGAGCGCCGCCTGCACCGCCGCCTCGGAGGTGGAGTCGAGGTGCGCGGTCGCCTCGTCCAGGATCACCACCCGAGGCCGGGCAAGCAGCAGCCGCGCGATGGTCAACCGCTGCCGCTCACCGCCGGAGAGCCGGTAGCCACGCTCGCCGACCACGGTGTCGAGCCCGTCGGGCAGCCCCTCGATCAGGTCGGCGAGCCGGGCCCGGCGCAGCGCGTCCCACAGCTCCTGCTCCGTCGCGTCGGGCCGGGCCAGCAGCAGGTTGCTCCGGATGGTGTCGTGGAACAGGTGCCCGTCCTGGGTGACCAGGCCGAGAGTGGCCCGGATCGAGTCGGCGGAGAGGTCCCGGACGTCCTGCCCGGCCAGGCGTACGGCGCCGGAGTCGGTGTCGTAGAGCCGGGGTACGAGCTGGGCGATGGTGGACTTGCCGGCTCCGGAGGAACCGACCAGGGCGACGAGTTGGCCCGGCTCGACCCGGAACGAGACGTCGTGCAGCACGTCGACCCCGCCCCGGGTGTCCAGGGCCGCCACCTCTTCGAGGGAGGCGAGCGAGACCTTCTCCGCCGACGGGTAGCCGAAGGTCACCCCGTCCAGCTCGACCGAGACCGGTCCCTCCGGCACCTCGCGCGCGTCGGGCTTCTCGGTGATCAGCGGCTTGAGGTCGAGGATCTCGAAGACCCGCTCGAAGCTGACCAGCGCGCTCATCACCTCGACCCGGACGCTGGCCAACGCGGTCAGCGGGGCGTAGAGCCGGGTCAGCAGCAGGGCGAGCGCGACCACGGCACCCGGCTCCAGTTGCCCGCGCAGCGCGTAGAGGCCACCGAGGCCGTACACCAGGGCGAGAGCCAGCGCCGAGACCAGGGTGAGCGCGGTGATGAAGACCGACTGGACCATGGCGGTGCGAACCCCGATGTCGCGGACCCGCCGGGCGCGCAGCGCGAACTCGGCGGACTCCTCCGCCGGCCGGCCGAAGAGCTTGACCAGGGTCGCGCCGGGCGCGGAGAACCGCTCGGTCATCTGGGTGCTCATCGTCGCGTTGTGGTTGGCGGCCTCGCGCTCCAGCCGGGCCAGCCGGCTGCCCATCCGGCGGGCCGGCAGCACGAAGACCGGCAGCAGCACGAGCGCGAGCAGGGTGATCCGCCAGGAGATGCCGATCATCACCACCAGGGTGAGCAGCAGCGTGACGAGGTTGCCGACCACCCCGGAGAGGGTGTCGGAGAAGGCCCGCTGCGCGCCGATCACGTCGTTGTTGAGCCGGCTGACCAGGGCGCCGGTGCGGGTCCGGGTGAAGAAGGCGACCGGCATCTTCTGCACGTGGTCGAAGACCGCGGTACGCAGGTCGAGGATGAGCCCCTCGCCGATGCTCGCCGAGAAATAGCGGGTGAGCAGCGCGAGACCGGCCTCGACCAGCGCGACGACGCCGATCAGCACGGCGAGCCCGACGACCAGGTCGGTGCTCCCGCCGCTGACGATGCCGTCGACCACCCGGCCGGCCAGCACCGGCGTGGCCACCGCGAGGACCGACATCACCACGCTGAGCAGCAGATAGTTGATCAACCGGCGGCGGTGCGGCCGGGCGAAGCCGGCGATGCGCCGGAGCGTGGCCATCGAGAACGGCCGTCTGTCCTGCTGGGCGTGCATCGCGTGGTAGAGCGAGTTCCACGCCGTGACTTCCATACTCATCGCTGGCACCCTCCGTGAACACCGAATCGCCCGGACCTTATCGGCGCCCACCGACAGTACGACCTCAAGCAATGTCGAGGTCAACCTTCGGCGGTACCGCCCGGACGGCGGTCGGACGGCGGTCGGACGGCGGTCGGCGCGGAACGAAACCGCTGAAGGTGTGACAGACTCGCGACTCGTGCCGCTCCGCCTCCCCCGCCCCGGCCGCTACGGCCTGCTCGCCGCCGCGCTGGGCGCGCTCGGCGTGCTCTGGCGGATCTGGCTGACCGTGGCCGGCACCCCGCCCACCAACAGCGACGAGGCCACGATGGGACTGGCCGCGCTGCACATCGCGCAGGGGCGGGACCTGCCGGTCTTCTTCTACGGGCAGCACTACATGGGCACCGTCGAGGCGTACCTGGCGGCGCCGCTGGTCGCGCTGGCCGGACCGTCGGTGACCGCGCTGCGCATTCCCACGCTGCTGCTCTACGCGCTCTTCCTGGTGCTGATGTACCTGCTGGTCCGCCGCGTCTTCACCGCCGGCCTGGCGGTGCTGACCGTCGGGCTGCTGGCGCTGGGCTCCGACCGGATCGTGAAGAACCAGTTGATCGCCGGTGGGGGCTATCCGGAAACCGCCCCGATGGTCGCCGGGCTGCTGCTGCTCGGCTACCTGCTGGCCACCCGGGCCACGACCCGCTGGTACGCCTTCGCCGGCTGGGGCGCCCTGTTCGGGCTGGTCGCCTGGAACCACTGGCTGCCGGCACCGTACCTGCTCGGTGCGCTGATGGTGCTCGGCACCGCCCGGGTGCTGACCCGGCGCACCGCCGGGCTGGTCGGGGCCGGGCTGCTGGTCGGGGTACTGCCGCTGATCGTCGGGAACGTGCAGGCCGGCTGGGCCGACAACTCGCTCGCGGTCTTCCTCCGGCTCAACGGGGCCGGCACCGACGCCGGCCTGTGGGACCGGATCGTCGGCGGTGCCTGGCTGGGCCTGCCGCTCGGGATGGGCCTGTGCGAGCCGAGTTACTGCGCCGGCTGGTCGCTCTGGTGGGGGCCCGTCGTGCTGCTCCTGCTCACCGCCGCCCTACTGCTCGCGGTACGCCGGCTGCGTACCCCCGCAACGCTGGACCCCGTCGACCGCACCCGGGCAGTGACCTGGCTGGTACTCGCCGCCGCCGGCCTGCTCAGCGTGCTCAGCTACGTACGCAGCCCGGCCGCCGCTGACTCACCGGTGGAGAGCGCCCGCTACCTGTCGGTGCTGCTGGTCTCGCTGCCGGTGGCGCTCTGGCCGCTCTACCGGCTGGTCCGGGCCGGCGGCCGGCCGGCGATACCGGCGGCGCTGCCGATCGCCGCGCTCGCGCTCACCATGCTGGCCGCCACGGTGAGCCTGGTCGACACCGTCGACGAATACCGGGCGGAACGCGCGGAACGGTCGGAGGTGCTGGCGGTGCTGCGCGAGCGGGGGCTGAGCCAGGTGCACGGCGGGTACTGGACCTGCAACTGGATCACATATCTGAGTGCGGAGCGGACCACCTGCGGCGTCGTCGACGACCGGCTCGACCGGGGACTCAACCGGTACCCCGGCTACTGGCACCCGCAGCCGCAGGCCGTGTTGACTCCGATCGGCTCACCGCTGGACGCCGAACTGGCCCGGCGGATGCCCGGCAGCACCCCGGAGCGGGTGGCCGGCTACCACCTCTACCCGCCGCTGCCGGCCGGCTGAAATCTGCCGCAGCGGAGTTACCCCCGTCACACCACGTCATGTCATCCTGACCGGATGCGAGTCACCTCCATGTACACGTACCCGGTGAAGGGGTGCCGCCGGATGGACCGCGACACGGCGCGGGTCGAACCGTGGGGTCTCGACGGCGACCGGCGCTGGCTCATCGTTGACGCACACGGGCTCGGGCTGACCCAGCGCCAGCACCGGGAACTGGTGACGATGCGCGCGGTGTCCCGGCCCGGCGGGCTGACCCTGGACGCGCCGGGGCTGCCCCCGCTCGACCTGGCCGAACCGACCGACGGCGAAGCGCTCCAGGTCCGGGTCTACCGGGGACGGCCGCCCGCACCGGTCCGCGCCGCCGGCCCGGAGGCGGACGACTGGCTCAACCGATTGTTGGGGCGCACCGCCCGGCTGGTCTGGCTCGGCGACCCCACCGGCAACCGCGTTCCCTGGCCGGTTCCGGCCGAGGTCGGCGCCGAGCTGAGCTTCGCCGACGGCACCCCGCTGCTGCTGACCAACACCGCGTCGCTGGACGAGTTCAACGACTGGCTGCGGGAGTCGGGCAGCGCCGAGGGGCCACTGCCGATGATCCAGTTCCGCCCGAACGTGGTGATCAGCGGTGCCGCGCCGTGGGCCGAGGGCGAGTGGGTCGGCCGGCGGATCAGGATCGGCGGGGCGGTGTTCCAGGGTGCCGACGAGTGCGGCCGCTGTCTGATCGCGACGATCGACCAGGAGACCGGGGAGCGGGGGCGGGAGCCGCTGTGGATGCTCGCCGCACGCCGGCACATCGGCCGGAAGCTCCTCTTCGGTCTCCAGCTGACGGTACGGGCCGAACCGGGCGGGCCTGCCGAGGGTCGTACCGTCAGCGTCGGTGACCCCGTGGAGGTGCTGGACTGACCTGGAACGCACCGCAGCCCGAGAGAGACGGCGACGGGCCGCCCGCGCATCGCGGGCGGCCCGTCGGTCGTTGTCGGGTCAGCTCAGGCGGCGGCCAGCGCCGGGCCGTCGGCGGTGTCGAGCAGCCCCGGGTCGTCCGCCGGACGCAGGGCCAGCGCCAGTACGTCCGCCACGTCGGTCAGGGTGTGCACGGTCAGTGCCTCCCGCACCTCGGTGGGCAGGTCGTCCAGGTCCGGCTCGTTCCGGGCCGGGATGATCACCTCGGTCAGCCCCGCCCGGTGCGCGGCGAGCAGCTTCTGCTTCACCCCGCCGATCGGCAGGACCCGGCCGGAGAGGGTGACCTCGCCGGTCATGCCGAACTCCGGGCGTACCGGCCGGCCGCTGGCCAGCGAGGCCAGCGCGGTGACCATGGTGATGCCGGCGCTCGGACCGTCCTTCGGCACCGCACCCGCCGGCACGTGCAGGTGGATCCGCCGCCCGGCCAGCGCGTTCGGGTCCAGCCCCAACGCCCGGCCGTTCGACCGGAGGTAGGAGAGCGCGATGTGCGCCGACTCCTTCATCACGTCGCCGAGCTGCCCGGTCAGGGTCAGCCCCGGCTCGCCCTCCATGCTGGTCGCCTCGATGAAGAGCACGTCACCGCCGGCACCGGTCACCGCCAGCCCGGTCGCCACCCCGGGCACCGCCGTCCGCTCCGCCGACTCCGGCGTGAACTTCGGCCGACCCAGGTAGCTGGCCAGGTTGTCGGTGTCGACGCGTACCGGACCCTCGGTCGAGGCCAGCGCGACCGCGACCTTGCGGAGGATCTTCGCCAGCGCGCGTTCGAGCTGGCGTACCCCCGCCTCGCGGGTGTGCTCGGCGGCGATCCGGCCCAGTGCCGCGTCGGAGACGCTCACCTCGTCGGCGGTCAGTCCGGCCCGCTCGATCTGCCGGGGCAACAGGTGGTCCCGGGCGATCGCGACCTTCTCCTCCTCGGTGTAGCCGTCCAGCGTCACCAGCTCCATCCGGTCCAGCAGCGGGCCGGGGATCGCCTCCACCACGTTGGCGGTGGCCAGGAAGAGCACGTCGGACAGGTCGAGGTCGACCTCCAGGTAGTGGTCCCGGAAGGTGTGGTTCTGCGCCGGGTCCAGCACCTCCAGCAGGGCGGCGGCCGGGTCACCGGCGTACCCCGCCGAGATCTTGTCGACCTCGTCGAGCAGCACGACCGGGTTCATCGAGCCCGCCTCGCGCAGCGCCCGGACGATCCGGCCGGGCAGCGCGCCGACGTACGTCCGGCGGTGGCCACGGATCTCGGCCTCGTCCCGGATGCCGCCGAGGGAGACCCGGACGAACTTCCGGCCCAGCGCCCGGGCGACCGACTCGCCGAGGCTGGTCTTGCCGACTCCGGGCGGGCCGCCGAGGGCGAGCACCGCGCCCGAGCCACGGCCGCCGACGACCTGGAGGTTGCGGGCCGCGCGCCGGTTGCGCACCGCCAGGTACTCCAGGATCCGGTCCTTCACGTCGGCCAGGCCGGCGTGGTCGGCGTCGAGCACCTGCCGGGCCTGGACCAGGTCGGTGTTGTCCTCGGTACGCGTGGACCACGGCATCTCCAGCACCGTGTCCAGCCAGGTACGGATCCAGCCCGCCTCCGGGGAGGCGTCGCTGGCCCGCTCCAGCTTGCCGACCTCGCGCAGTGCCGCCTCGCGTACCTTGTCGGGCAGTTCGGCGGACTCGACCCGGGAACGGTAGTCGGCCGAGCCGTCCGGCTCGTCCTCGCCCAGCTCCTTGCGGATCGCGGCGAGCTGCTGGCGGAGCAGGAACTCGCGCTGGGACTTCTCCAGTCCCTCCCGCACGTCGGAGTTGATCTGCTCGGTGACCTCCTGCTCGGCCAGGTACGCCTTCACCCAGCCGACCAGCAGTTCGAGCCGGGCGGTCACGTCCGGCGCGGCGAGCAGTTCGATCTTCTGCTCCAGGGTGAGCCACGGCGCGTAGCCGGCCGAGTCGGCCAGCTCGGCCAGGTCGGTCATCCGCTCGACCGCGTCGATGACCTGCCAGGCGCCGCGCTGTTGCAGCAGTGACGTCACCAGTGCCCGGTACTCCCGGGCGAGTTCCTTGGCCCGGCCGGCCGGTGCCGGCTCGGTGATCTGGACGGTCTCGACCCAGAGGGCGGCACCGGGGCCGGGCACACCGGAGCCGATCCGGGCCCGGGACTCGCCGCGCACCACGGCGGCGGGTTCGCCGCTGGGCAGCCGGCCGACCTTCTCGATCGTGGCGATGACGCCGATGGAGCCGTACTCCCCGTCGACCCGGGGCACGGCCAGAAGCTTCTTGTCGCCCGTGGCCCGGGCGGCGTCCACCGCTGCCTGGGTGGTCGCGTCCAGGGTCACCGGGATGACCATGCCGGGCAGCAGGACAGCGTCGGTCAGAGCAAGAACCGGAAGAGTTGCCATCACACACCTGCCATCGTTAGTTGAGCTTGTACGACTCAAGTAACAAACGGTGCTCCATGTTCCGGCTTGTGATCCAGAGCACTAACCTGGGCCGGGGTCCGGGCCGAACCGGACGGTCAGTCCAGTGGGGGACGGCCGGTGCAGGGCGGGATGAACCAGCCGTGCCGCGCCGTCCGGAGCAGCGCCGCATGCCGGTTCGGGGCGTCGAGCTTGACCACGATCCGCGCGACGGTCTCGGCGACCGTGCCGACCGGCAGGTCCAGGCCGACTGCGATGCGCCGGTCGGACCAGCCCTCCAGCAGCAGGCCGACCACCACCAACTCGCGGCGGGTCAGCACCGACCGGCCGCCCGGCAGCGGAGACAGCACCAGCACCCCTACCACGGACGGCGGCGCGGTGGCACAGCCCAGGACGACGACCTGGAGCATCCCCGACCGGTCGTCATGCTCCTGCCCCCGACAGGCCGGCCAGAGGAACGAGGCCGAGCCGCCGCAGTGCACGGCCTGGTGCAGGGCCACGCCCGGCAACGCCGAATCCGGGGCCAGCAGCGGGTGTCCGGGCAGGCCGGGCAGCGGGTGTGCCGCACCGCTACGGGTCAGCACCGCCCCCGCCCGGGCGTTCCGGACGACCTGGGCCAGCACCGCCAGCGACCGTACCTGCTCGATGGCGGCGGCGATCTGCGGAGCCAGCGCCCCGACCAGGTTCCGCTCGGCGTCGGTCGGCCGACCGGGGTCGTCGGTGCACATGATCAGCACCCCGACGTGCCGGCGGTCCGGTGTGAACAGGCCGACCGCGATCCCCTCCCGGAAGCCGGCCGGAAAGTAGTAGTCCCCCCAGACCGGCAGCTCGGCCAGCGGCACCGGCGAGTCACGGGCCCGCTGCGGCACGGGTGAGCTGGTCAGCCCGACCAGTTCGACCTGCTCCAGCAGCGCCGCCGTGCCGAAGTAGTTCCGGATCCGGGTGTCGTAGCCGAAGCTGGCCACTTCGGCGTACCGGCGGTGCCGGTCGTCGAGCAGGGCGAGCCAGGCGGCCTGGACCGGCATCACCGCGCCGAGCCCGGCCAGCAACTCGTCCGGCTGACCGGCGCGGGCCACCGCCGCGGCGATCTCGGCCAGGCCGCGGATCGCCTTCGAAGAGGATGGTGGAGGAGCGGTCATCACAGAACCTTCGTCGGCGGACAGGCCGGTACGACGACGCGGGACGGTCAGCGTCGGAGCCGGGCAAGGGGCTGGGGAACATAGAGGCCCAGGCGCAGTGCACGGACGGCGGCCAGGGTACGGGTCGGGGCATCCATCTTGTCCAGGATGTGTTCTATGTGCGCGGCGACCGTGCGTTGGGTGATCACCAACTGGTTCGCCATCCGCTGGTTGGACCAGCCGTCGACGAGCAGTCCGAGGATCTCCAACTCCCGCCTGGTCAGGCCGCGCAGATCCCGCGTGGCGGAGATCAGCAGCACCGCGAGCAGGTGTGCCGGCGCCGAGGCCGGACAGGCCAGGACGGTCACCTGGAGGTGGCGGCCGGGATCGTCCGACGACGGGTACGGGCAGAGGAACCAGTTGTGCACGTGCCCCTCGCGCAGCCCTGCCGCCGCCACCTCCAACACCGCCGACCCGGCATCGAGCAGCGGATGGCCCGGCAGCCCGGGCAGCGGCAGCACGTTGCCGGCCCGGGTCAGCACCACGCCCCACTGCGCGTCGGCGACGATCTTCGACAGCGTGACGATCGACCGCATCGGGTCTACGGCGTCGGCCAACGTCGGGGTGAGCAGCCCGAGAAAGTCCCGGATCTCGTCGCTCGGTTGTGCCGGGTCGTCGGTGTGCAGGGTGATCAGTCCGAGGTGCCGTCCGTCCCGGCTGAACAGGGTGAGGCCGATCCCCTCCCGGAAACCCGCCGGCTCCAGGTGCTCCGCCCAGGACTGCAACTCACCGGGCGGCACCGGCGCGTCGCGTACGCACATCGGCGGACGGTCCCGATCCATGCCGAGCAACTCCATCTCCCGGTAATGCTCCGAGCTGCGCATGTAGGCGATAGTCGCCTCCGTGTAACCGGACTCGCCCACCACCTCGAACTCCCGACGCTCCGGGTCGAGCACGTGCATCATCGAGCCGCCGCTCGGCATCAGCCGGTGCAGTACCCTCAGCAGTTCCGGCACCCGGTCCCGCACATCTCCCGGCAGCGCCGCGATCCGCTCCATGTCGGCCACGATCCCGGCGGCACCGGGTGGCAGGTCAACCATCCCCCGTACCGGTACACCGAGCCGTCGCCCGCATAATGATCCACTCCTCGCCGTCTCCGCAGCGCCGCCACTAGACCACCCGCACTGGTGCGGTTACCTAAGAGAACGGCGGGGAGCGCCGCCGGAAACGGCAACGGACCCGAACGGCGCTCAGTTCGGCGGCGCCGCCCCGGGCAGATGTGGGATGAACCAGCCCCGCCGGGCCGCCCGCAGCAGGGCGACATGCCGGTCCGGAGCCTCCAGACCGGCGACGCAGCGCTGCACCGTATCGGCGATCGCCGTACCCGGCAGGTCGAGCCCGACCGCGACCCGCTCCTCCGTCCAGCCCGCCAGGAGCAGACCCAGCACCACCAGCTCGCGCCGGTTCAGCGGGCAACCGCCGGCCGGCAGCGGCGCTAGCATCGCCACCCCGACCAGCGGCGACAAGGCGGCGGCGCAGCTCAGCACCACGACCCGGAGCAGTTCGTCCCGCACCTCCCAGCCGCCACGCGCCGGTCGGGACGGCGGCTGCCGCCGCTGCCGGACGGGCCAGAGGAACGAGACCGACCCCTCGCCCCGGGGCGCGTACTCGTCGATCGCGGCGAGCAGCGTCGAACCCGCCGCGAGCTGCGGATGGTCGGGCAGGCCGCAGAGGGGCAGCGGATCGCCCACCCGGGTCAGCACCACCCCGGCGACGGCGTCGTGCACCACCCTGGCCAGCGTCGACAGCGACCGCAGCGGGTCGAGGGTGGCGGCGATCCGGGGCGCCAGCAGGCCGATCACGTCCCGCTCCGCGTCGGTGGGATGGTCCGGGTCCTCGGTACTGAGCAGGAGCATGCCGATATGGCGGCGGTCCCGGCTGAACAGGCCGGCCGCCAAGCCCTCCCGGTAGCCGGCCGGCAGGTAGTAGTCGCTCCAGACCGGATATTCGGCGGCCGGAACCGGCAGGTCCCGACCGCGACAGGGCACGGGGGACTCGGTCAGCCCCGCCTGTTCGGCCTGGCGCGTCGTCTCCGGGGTGCGGAAGTAGTTCCGGATCCGGTCGTCGTATCCGGCGCCGGCCACCTCGGCGAACCGGTGGGACCGGTCGTCGAAGAGGGACAGCCAGATCGCGTCGTACGGGACCACCCGGCGCAGCAGCGACAGCCACTGTGCCGGGCGGTCGGCACCGACCGGGCTGGCGACGATCGACGCCGCCTCCTGGAACAGTTCGGGGAGGGCGGGGGTACGGCTCATCTTCCGCTCCGGGACAACGATCGCGGTACGTAGAGGCCCAGCCGCAGCGCGCGTACGGCGGCCAGGGTCCGGGACGGGGCCGCCAGCTTGGCGAGGATGTGCTCGACGTGCGCGGCGACGGTACGCGGGGCGACCACCAGGGTGTTCGCGATCCGCTGGTTGGGCCAGCCGTCGACGAGCAGCCCGAGGATCTCCAGTTCTCGCGGGGTCAGCCCGTGCAGGTCACCGGGTGCCGAGAGCAGCACCACGGCACGCAGGTACCCCGGTGTGTGCCCCGGGCAGGCCAGCACGGTGACCCGGGCATAGCCCCGGTCCCCCGGTTCGGGCCCGCCGGGGCAGAGGAACGCGGCGTGCCGCTCCCCCTCGGCCAGGCTCTCGGCCGCGGCGACGAAAACCGCCGAGCCGGGCCGCAGCCGGGGGTGTTCCGGCAGTCCGGGCAGCGCGAGCACGTCACCGGCACGGGTGAGTACCGCCCCGGCGACCGCTGCGGTGACGACCGTCGACAGCGCGGCGACGGAACGCATCGGATCCACCGCGTCGGCGATCACCGGGGCGAGCAGGCCGAGAAAGTCCCGAGCCTCGTCGGTCGGGTGTTCGACGGTCTCGGTGTGCAGGGCCAGCACCCCTATCTGCCGGCCGTCCGGGCTGAACAGCGGGACCCCGACGCCCTCCCGGAAGCCGGCCGGGGCGAAGTGCTCGACCCAGGAACAGATCTCGGCCACCGGTATCGGCGCGTCCCGGACCCGGACCGGGGCCCGGTCCCGGTCCAGCCCGAGCAGCTCGACCTCCTGGTAGTGCGCGGCTCCGAGCAGATGCGCCATGATCGACTCTTGGTAGCCGACGGCGCCGATCGTCTCGAACCGGCGGCGCTCTGGATCCAGCACCTGGAGCACACCCGCCTCGTACGGGACCAGCCGGCGCAGTACCCCGAGGAGTTCCGCCACCCGTTCCCCGGTACCGGCCGCCGAGGATGCCACCCGCTCGACCTCGGCGGCGACCTCGGCGGCGTACGGCGGAAGTCCGCCCACCGGTCAGTGTCCGGACCGTCGGCGCATCTGGATCGACGACTCCCTCTCATATCGGCAGTCCTGTCAATCGACAGCACCGGCACAGGTGCGGTTACCTAGGTAAACGCCGGTCGGCACCGCAGGACACGCGGCCGCCGGCCCGGGGGACGAACCGGTCCGACGACGGACGGAAGCCAGCCGGCGCGATGGTCGTGGAGGGCGCGCACGCTCCGGTGCGCCCTCCACCCGAACCGGGCCGGCGTCCGGGTCGCCGGGGGCCACGGGCCGGTCAGCCGGTTTGACAGAGCTTGCCGTTCAGGGCGATCCGGCCCGGCTGGAAGGTCCCGGCGGCGAGGTATCCGACGGTCACCGCCGCGCCCGGGGCGATCACCGGGTTCCAGCCGAGATTCCGGGCGGTGACGACCCCGCCGGCGTGGCTGACCAGCGCCGCGTTCCAGATGGCGGTGATCCGCTGCGAGTCCGGCAACGCCCAGGTCAGCGTCCACCCGTCGACCGGGGTGGCGGCGACGTTCCGGACCGAGATCCAGACCTCCGCGCCACCGCGCTGGGCCCGGGCGGTGCAGGTCGGCACCGACCCGGTGGTTACGGCGACCTGGTTGGAGAGCGCCGAGTGGTTACCGGCCTCGTCCACCGCCCGCACCGCGAACCGGTACGCCGCGCCGGGCGTCAGCCCGGAGACCGTCAGCGCGGTACTGGGATAGGCGGGCGGCAGCATGGGAACCCGTCCCACCACGCTGGCCTCACCGGCCGGTCCGATCGACAGCACCTCGTACCGAGCCAGCAGCACGTTGTCGGTGGAGGGGTTCCAGCGGAGGCCGACGCTGCTCTCCCCGACCTCTCCCACGGACAATGAGGTCGGTGCGGTCGGCGGCTGGCTGTCGCCCGGCGGCAGGGTGAAGCGCAGCGACGGCGGTGCCGTCGAGCGGTTGCCGGCGGCGTCGACCGCCCAGACCCCGAAGGTGTAGGTCCGGGACGGCTGCATGCGGGTGAGCACGATGCTGTTGGTGGGGGTGCGGTGCAGCATCGCGATATCGGTGAAGATCTGTGATACGTGGTATTCCACCACCCCCACGTTGTCGTTCGAAGGTGTCCAGGTGAGTTCCACGGAGGTGGTGGTGGCGGCGGCGACCGTGATCGGGCCGGGCGTACTCGGCGGTTCGGTGTCCTCGGCCGCCGCGTGCGCGGCGGTGCCCGCGGTGCCGGTCAGGCCGGCGACGAGGACGGCCAGGATCAGGGTACGTGCCGGGCGGGACGGACGACTGCACACGGAATCCTCGCTCTCGGTCACCAACGCCGGGCGGGCGCCGGATATTTATCTTGAACGATGGACTGCGGCCGAGGATCCCCCGCCCGGGCAGTGTTTCCCCGGCGCCCTGGCGGCTCCGACACCGCGACTCGACCACCAGCACGGGGCAGGGACTCAGCCGACAGCACGGCGCAGGTAGGAGACACAGGCCCGATCCAGCGCCTCCATGCTCTCCCCGAGGGTCTTCCGCGTCGCCTGGTCGTAGTCTTCCGAACCCCGGGCCACCATCTCGTACCACCACCGGAACAACTTGGCCTCGCCGTGCCGGGAAGCCACGCACGTCATGGTGACGTGGTTTATCTGGTAGAAGGCATGTACCTCGCTCTCCGCCGAGGTGAAGCCGAGCGAGGGAAGTCGCACACTGCCCCGCCACTCGCCACCGCGCAGGTGCGCCCGGGCCTCGGACAACTCGGCTCGACGCGGCAGCTTGCCGCCCGACTGGATGTACTCGGCGATGCCCTCCACGAGCCACTGGTGACTGCCGCCGAAGATGGCGTCCCTCGCGGGCGCGGTGATCACGTGCCCGAACTCGTGGCGCAGCGTCTCCAGCACCTCGGCCCGGTCGTCCATCGTGTCCATCCGCAGCACCACGTTGCTGGGCATCTTGTTGTTGTTGTACGCGTAACCCGCCGACCACTGCGGAGAGTCGCCGCCCAACCAGGTACGCCACTCCTTCGTACCGGCGAGGAAGACGATGTAGCGCTCGGGCGTCTCCCGTCCGGCGAGCCGGCTGTACCGGTCGACGACCGACGCGGCCTGGTCACCTGCCGCCACCGCCTCGGCGAGCCGCTTCGTCTCGCCCGGCGGGGCGGCCACGATCACCCGCCGCCCCTCCCGGAAGGTCAGCCCGCCGGCCTCCCAGGGCAGCGGACGGGAACTGTAACGATCCCGGTCGGGGGCCCGGGATCCGGTGATGGTGACGGTCTGTTCGTCAGGCCCCCAACGGACGGTCATCACCTGGATCAGTCGCGGAGCTTCTGGATCGACGACCCTGGCCGGCGGGCACTTCGGTACGGCGAGGCAGTACGAGACGATGACCTCGGTGTCCCTCTCCTCACCCAGCTTCAGCAGTGGCCGGACCATCGGCTTCGCCTGCCAGGAGGAAACCCGCAATGCCCGAAGTGACGTGAACTGGCTGCGGTACGCCTCCCGGAGCTGCGCGTTGTCCGGGTCGAGCGGCGCCAGCCAGCCCTGCTCGTCGCCTCGGACCAGCGCCTCGCCCTGCGCCTTGAGCAGTTGCTCCAGTATCTCGCCCGGCCGCACGTAGGCGCTCTGCGTCGACGTCGGCGGCAGTACGACGTCGGTGCCCGGGTGGACCGCCTGGTTGGCCACCAACCGCACCAGTGAGACCACCCCGACCAGCAGCAGTACGCCCGCCCCCGAGCCGACCGCCAGCCAGCGCCCCACCGACCACCCGGTCGGGCCGGTGGGCCGGGGCGCGGGCGGCCGGCCCGGGTACCCCGACCAGGGCGTCGCCGGATGACCGGGCGCCGGATGACCGGGCGCCGGATGACCGGGCGGCGGGTACTGCGGCGGCGGTGGGCGGTCCTGGTCGTGCACGGTCTCCCCGTTCCTCAGACGGTGCTGCGGATGTAGGAGAGGCAGGCGCGCTCCATCGCCGCCCAGCTCTCGCCGAAGTGCTTGCGGGTCGCCTGGTCGTCGTCGACCTCGCCGTGGACCACGTCGATCCACCAGCGGAACAGCTTTGGCTCTCCGTGCCGCTTGGCCAGGCAGCTCATGGTGAGATAGTTCAGGCCGTAGAAGGCGTCCACCTCGACGCCCTCCGCCTCCACGTCCAGTGACGGCAACTTGATCGTCCGCGGCCAGCCCTTCTGCCGCACGTACGTTCGGATGGAGTGCATCCGGGGCGTACGGGACGCCGGCTCGCCGGACCGACCGATGTACTCCGCGATCCCCTCCACCAGCCACTTGTCGAACACCGATGTGCCGTACGGGTCGGAGCCGGTCGCCGTGACCACGTGCCCGAACTCGTGTCGCAGGATCGTCTCCAGGTAGTCCCGGTCGACCCGGCTCATCCGGATCACCACGTTGCTGGTCATCAGGCCCACCCGATAGGCGTAACCACTGACCCACTTGCCCTTCTTGCCGCCCCGCCAGGCGTTCCACTCCGTTTCACCGGCCGTGAAGACGATGTAGTGCGTGGGCGGCTCACGCCCGGCGAGCCTGGCGTAGCGGTCGACGACCGGGGCGGCCCGGTCGGCGGCGGCGACCACCTCGCCGAGCCGGCTCAGCTGGCCGGCGGGGGCGGCCACGATCACCCGCCGCCCCTCCCGTACGGTCAGCCGCTCGCTCTCCCAGGGCAGCGGGCGCGCCTCGAACCGGTCCCGCTCGGCCGCCTTCGACCCGGTGACCAGGATCGTGCCGTCCTCGCCCCACCGGACCGTCAGGTCCTGGGTGAACTGCGCAGCCTCGCCGTGCAACTGCTTGAACTCCGGGCACTTCGGGGTGCCGAAACAATAGGCGACCATCATCCTCGCCTCGGTCTCCCTGCCGAGTACCACGATCGGCGGGATGCCCATCCGGACCTGCCAGGCCGAGACCTTCAGCGCCCGCAGCACCGTGAACTGCCCTCGGTAGTACTCGTAGAGCTTCCGGTTGCCCGGGTCGATCGGGGCAAGCCAGCCCTGCTCGTCGCCCCGGAGCAGCGCCTCCCCCTGCGCCCGGAGCATCTGCTCCAGCCGCTGCGCCGGATGCACCGAGGCCTCCGGTGACGCCGAAGCGGACGGCTGGTCCGCCACCACCGGATCGTCGCCGCCCCCGCCGACGACCACCGCCGCCGCACCCACCAGCAGTACGACCAGGACGGCCGCGCCCACCGCCAGCCAGAGCCCGTACGACCGCCGCCCGCCACCCTGCGGCGATGTTCCGCCCACCTGCCCCGCCCCAGGCGGCGGCATCGACCCGGGCAGCATGTGCCCAGGCGGTGGCATCTGCCCGGGTGGCGATTGATATGCCGACGCCTGACCCAAATATCCAGGCGGTGGCGACGGATAGCCCGCTACCGGCGGCGGATACCCCGGTGCTGGCGGCGGGTAGCCGGCGGCTGGCGGCGGATGTCCTGGGGGCGCCCCGTCCGGCTTGGAGTGTCCCCCGCCAGGCACCGGCCAGTGGTCGTTCATTGAGTTCCCCCCGCGTTCTGCCCGCACTACTAGACGAGACAGCCCCTGATTCTGCGGGTGGACTCGATAGATCGGCGATAGACCGCGTATCGATCCGCGCATCCGGCAGGCCACCCTACGTGCCCTGCTCGAAGCCTGCGGCGTACGTCTGCCCGTGCCGGGCGCCGACATTTTCGACCTCTGGCACGGCATCCTTCTCGTCACCCCGACCACCTGCCCCGACAGTACGAACCACTGATCGGACACCGGCGACCGACGATCCGGCCCGAGACCGCCAGCAGCAACGGCAACAGTCCCTTCGAGTGACGACTTTCTGACTGCGTCATCCGATGGCCGACTGGACGCTGCCCAGGTTGCTCATTTCATGGAACGGGAGACAACGTGGCAGAGAACAATGCGTTTTACGTTTGCAAGGAGTGCCTGGTGATCTGCGTACCACGTCAGTCGGCGTCGGCGGACCTGACACTCATCGGCCAACCTGACCAATGTGAGCATCCGACTGAGGCCAGGGAGCGTTGGCCTCGGGCAACCTGCAACGCGCCCGTCGCGCTGCGGAGGGCGAAGCCGCAGGAGGTCAAGAAAATGCGTGGCATCGCCACCAAGAAGGATCGATATCGGGTGCGGGGCAGGTTGGCCGGGCTTGCCGTTCCGCCCGGGCAGGAGATCGAACTCGCGATAGTCGGCTATGTGGAAGAGGGGCCGAAGACACCACCTCTCGCCTGGGGCTATCTGGCCGGTAGCGGCCACTGGGGACTTGGCGCCAACATCGTTCCTCGTCGCATCGGAGGTGACGAGGTCGTAGGTGCGGAGGGTCGCGCCCTCTTCTGGGGGCTCCGCGTCCTCTTTCCGCGCGAACGCAATCCCGTCATCGTCGTCACCGACTACCCCGAAATCGCCGAATTGATCGAGGCTTGGCGAGCAGGTCGTACCGAAGAAATGCCACCGGACTATCAGACCCACCATCCCGACAGCGGACGGGAGGGCAAACTCGCGTTGATCGCGCGGTACGTCGCCCGGTACCCTCACCTGATCCGGGTGCGTCTTGTCGAGGATTACATCGAATCCACATACGCTCGCGGCGCCAACGAGTTGTCAAAGGTTGGCTGGGCCTACGCGATGCACCGGATGACCAAGGCAGCTGCAATGCAGCAGGGTCTGACGGTCGCCTCCCAGCACCTCAAAGTACCGCCGTTCCTGCTGCCGCCGGACCACGATGACGACGACGCTCTCACGTGATCACGTAGTGTCTGGCCTGCTAGAGCAGGCCGGACGCTACGTGATCACGGGGTGCGTAGCGGCAGCGGCGGGGGTCAGTCGGCGGTGAGGTCCCGGCGGACGGCGGCTGCCGCGCCGAGCAGGGCCAGCACCGCCCAGCCGACGGCGATCAGCAGGCTCGTCCGGTCACCGCCGCCGGCGCCCAGGAAGGCCGAGAACGGCAGCGGCGCCGAGAGCCGGCCGAGCAGGCCCTCGACGAAGACGAACCAGCCGGCGTACCCGAGGAACAGCCAGGTGGGACGGCGTACCACCGCCGCGTTGGCGGCGCCGAAGACCGCCATCACCGGCACCAGCACGAGAGTGTTCCGGTACTGCGTCAGGTCGCCCTTGGCCAACACGGTCACCCCGCTGACGGCGGCGAACCCGACCGCCACGACCACGCCCGCCACGATCTGCCCCAGCAGGGTCAGCAGCCGACCCGGTCGGGCCAGATGCAGCAGCACCGCCGTACGGTGCTGGTAGTGCGCAGTCACGCCCAGCACGGCGAGACCGAACGCGCCCATCCCGGCCAGCAGCGCCCAGGCGTCGACGTTCACCGCCCCGAAGAGCGCACCCAACACGCTGAACACGGCGATCGAGATCCAGCTCGACCGGATCGTGGCCACCCGGTACAGCTCGCTGCGGACCAGTGCGATCATCAGGCGGCCGCCAGGTTGAGGAAGATCTGTTCGAGGTTCGGGGCGTCGCTGGTCAGTTCGTAGAGCGGTACCCGCGCCTGGAAGGCGATCTCGCCCGCCTCCTCCGGCGAGAGGCCCAGCACCTCCAGCGCGTACCCGTCCGAGCTGACCCGGCCGCCGGCCCGCTCGAACGCCTGCCAGAGCCGACGCGGATCACGGCCCCGGATCCGCAGCCGACGGGTGGTACCGCCGTACAGCTCGGCGAGCGGCGCCGCACACCTGACCCGACCCTTGGCGATGATCACCACGTCGTCGATGAGCTGGGCCAGCTCGGCCAGCAGGTGGCTGGAGATCAGGACCGTGCCGCCGGCCCGGGCGCGCTCGCGCAGCAGCTCGCGCAGCCAGGCGATCCCCTCCGGGTCGAGACCGTTCGCCGGCTCGTCCAGGATCAGCACCGGCGGGTCGCCGAGCAGCGCGGTCGCCACCGCGAGCCGCTGCCGCATGCCCAGCGAGTAGTCGCCGGTGCGCTGGTCGGCGGCGTGCGCCAGGCCGACGTACTCGACCAGGTGGTCGACCCGGGACCGGCCGGCGCCGGCCAGGATCGCCTGGGCCGCCAGGTGCGCCCGGCCGGTCTGGCCGGGGTGGCTGATGCCCTGTTCGAGCACCGCACCGACCTGCCGCAGCGGCTGCGCCAGATCCCGGAACCGCCGCCTGTTGATCAGCGCCCGGCCGGAGGTCGGCCGGCTCAGCCCGAGCAGCATCCGCAGCGTCGTGGTCTTGCCCGAGCCGTTCAGCCCGAGGAATCCGGTCACCCGGCCCGGCACGGCGGAGAACGTCACCCCGTCCACGGCCCGGACCCGCCGGTACTGCTTCGTCAGTGCGATGGCCTCGATCATCGCGGCCATTCTTACCCGACCCGGTACCGCTGCGGGAGCAACCGGGGCCCCGCCTCCCCGCGCCCGCGACCCCCGGCGGTCGCTACATCCGCTGCAGTTCCCCGGTGTCGTCGAGTTCGCGCACCCCGGCGGCACCACCGAACTCGCGCTCGACCATCTGCTGGAAGGCCGGCGGGACCGGCCGGCCGGTCGCCGCGTAGAGCCGCTTGATCGCCGCTCCGGGGCGGCGGATGTCGTCCAGCATCCCCGGGTTGATCCGGTCGAACTCCGCCTCGATCAGCCGGGTGGCCGTTTCGCCGACCGTCTCGTTGCGGCTGTTGGCGAGCATGACCAGCAGGTCGTGCAGTTCGCCGTCGATCACCAGCGCCCGCTCCCCGTCGTCCATGGCCTCACGCTAAGCCCGCTCACCCCGGCCGGGGCCCGGATCGACCGGAGTGGCGACCGGCGGGGCCAGCGAGCCGGACGGGCCCAACGGGCCCAGCGTGACTGCCGGGCACCGGGTGACGCAGGGGTGCGCCATGATGCTCCGGTGACCGGACAGCAGTCCCCGACCGCCGTACGGCCGGCGTCGGCGGCCGGGCGCGGCCCCGCCGACCGGCCGGCCGGGGTGGTGCTGGAGGCGGTACTGGAACGGATCACCTACGCCAACGAGGAGACCGGCTACACCATCGCCCGGTTCGCCACCGAGCGCAGCGGCCCCGACCTGCTGACCGTGGTCGGCTCGCTGCTCGGCGTGCAGCCCGGCGAGAGCGTACGGCTGGTCGGGCGCTGGGGCACGCACCCGAAGTACGGGCGGCAGTTCGAGGTGCAGTCGTACACGACGGTGCTGCCGGCGACGGTGCAGGGCATCGAGCGGTACCTCGGCTCGGGGCTGATCAAGGGGATCGGCCCGAAGATGGCCGAACGGATCGTCGCGCACTTCGGCGTCGACACCCTGCGGGTGATCGAGGAGGAGGTCGGGCGGCTGGTCGAGGTCCCCGGACTCGGTCCGAAGCGGACGAAGCTCATCGCCGCCGCCTGGGTCGAGCAGCAGTCCATCAAGGAGGTGATGGTCTTCCTCCAGGGCGTCGGCGTCTCCACCTCGCTGGCCGTACGCATCTACAAGAAGTACGGCGACGGGTCCATCTCGGTGGTCCGCAACGAGCCGTACCGGTTGGCGGCCGACGTCTGGGGGATCGGGTTCAAGACCGCCGACACCATCGCCCAGGCCGTCGGCATCCCGCACGACAGCCCGCAGCGGGTCCGGGCCGGCATCCAGTACACCCTCTCCGAGGCCGCCGACGCCGGGCACTGCTACCTGCCCGAACCAAACCTGGTGGCGGACGCCGCCGAGATCCTCGGGGTTCCCGCCGAGCTGGTCCGGGACTGCCTGGCCGGCCTCGCCGCCGACGAGGGCGTGGTCCGGGAGGCGGTGCCGAACCCGAGCGCCGGGGGCGCCACCATTCCGGCGGTCTACCTGGTGCCGTTCCACCGGGCCGAGTCGGCCCTCGCGGCGAGCCTGCTCCGGCTGCTGCACCACCGCGACGACCGGATGCCGGCGTTCGCAACCGTGGACTGGGCGAAGGCGCTGGCCTGGCTGCGTACCCGGACCGGTGCCGACCTGGCCCCCGAACAGGAGGCGGCGGTCCGGCTCGCGCTGACTGCGAAGGTCGCGGTGCTGACCGGCGGACCCGGCTGCGGCAAGAGTTTCACCGTCTCCTCGGTGATCACACTCGCCGCCGCCAAGGGCGCGAAGATCGTGCTGGCCGCGCCGACCGGCCGGGCCGCGAAGCGGATGACGGAACTGACCGGGCATCCGGCCGCGACCGTGCACCGGCTGCTGCAACTGCGGCCCGGCGGCGACCCGACGCACGACCGGGACAACCCGATCGACGCCGACCTGGTGGTGGTGGACGAGGCATCGATGCTCGACCTGATCCTGGCGAACAAGCTGGTCAGGGCGGTCGCGCCCGGCGCGCACCTGCTGCTGGTCGGCGACGTCGACCAACTGCCCTCGGTCGGGGCCGGCGAGGTGCTCCGGGACGTGCTCGGCGCCGGGTCGATCCCCCGGGTCCGGTTGACGAAGATCTTCCGGCAGGCGCAGAAGTCCGGGGTGGTGGTGAACGCGCACCGGATCAACGCCGGCCAGCCGCCGCTGCTCGGCGGGTACCCCGACTTCTTCCTCTTCCCGGTGGACGAGCCGGAGGCCACCGCCGAACTGGTGGTGGACATCGTCGCCCGCCGGGTGCCGCGCAAGTTCGGCCTGAAACCCCGGGACATCCAGGTGCTCACCCCGATGCACCGGGGCCCGGCCGGCGCCGGCAGCCTGAACACCGCACTGCAACAGGCGATCTCGCCCTACCGGGAGGGGCAGCCGGAGCGCCGGCACGGCGCCCGGGTATTCCGGGTCGGCGACAAGGTCATCCAGATCAGGAACAACTACGACAAGGGTGCCGCCGGGGTCTTCAACGGCACCGTCGGCGTGGTCACCGGACTGTCGGTGGAGGACCGGAGACTCACCGTCCGCACCGACGAGGCCGAGGAGATCGGGTACGACTTCGACGAACTCGACGAGCTGCAACACGCGTACGCCATCACGGTGCACCGGTCCCAGGGCAGCGAGTACCCGGCGGTGGTGATCCCGGTGACGATGAGTTCCTACACGATGTTGCAGCGGAACCTGCTCTACACGGCGGTGACCCGGGCCCGGAAACTGGTGGTACTGGCCGGTTCGCGCAAGGCGCTGGCGATCGCGGTCCGCACCGCCGGCACCGGCCGCCGGCACACCGCGCTCACCCACCGGCTCAGTGGTGCGAGCCTGTTGTGACGTGAATCACGCGTCCGTTCTCGACCGATAACGCGGCGATGTCTCGTTAGGACTCTTGCCGTCCGGCGCACGCCCGCCG
This sequence comes from Plantactinospora veratri, assembly GCF_036421995.1. NCBI lineage: Bacteria > Bacillati > Actinomycetota > Actinomycetes > Micromonosporales > Micromonosporaceae > Plantactinospora > Plantactinospora veratri. The sequence continues at coordinate 208,154 of NZ_JAZGQL010000020.1, read as the reverse complement.
CGCCGGCCCGAGTGTCCCCCTGCCACCGGACGGAACGAATGTCGCACACACCGGTCAGAGTCGAGGTCTTCCCGACCGACGGCACCGATCCCCGCCAGATCGGCCCGAATCGGCGGCTCACCACCCTGCTACAGGAGCGCGCCGACGACATCGGCACCGCCGTCCGGGACATCTCCCGGATGCTGCGCGAGTCGGTGGAGTCCGAACCCGAGGAGAGCGGATTCCGGGTCTCGACCGTGACCTCGACCTTCGGGCTGAGCCTCGCCACCAGCGGCGGCGTCGTCGTCACCCGGGCGTCGGCCGAGGTCTCGTTCGAGGTCACCCTCACCATCGAACGCGCCTGAGCCGTCGTGCCGTCCCGGAATTCCTATCTGGTCAGGATCCGTCCGCGCGACAAGCCCGACGCACCACCCGGGTACACCGTCGGGTTCCTGGTCAGCAGCCACTGGGTGATCACCGCGGGGCACTGCCTCGCAAGACTCGCCCAGGACGAGCCGGTGACGATGACCCTGGCCGGCAACGGGACGGTCGACGGTCGGGTGGTGCGGATCGCGCAACGCGACGACCTCGGCCTGATCTGCGTCACCGGCACGCTGCCCCGGGCCGTCGTCCGGCCGGTCCTGGCCAGGGCGGCGGACAACGACGGCTGGGTGGCACCGGCCCGGCCCGAGGCCAGCCCGCACCGATTGACGGGATCGGTACTCAACGCCGACCTGCGGCACCGCTGCGCCGGTGGCGGTGAGATCGCCGCGCTCGAACTCAAGGTCGAGCAGGAACTCGGCGACTACCACGGTTACAGCGGCGGCCCGGTCGAGCGGGTGCGACGCCCCTCCGACGAGCCCGGCCCACCGGCCGTACTCGGCATGCTCGTCGAGCAGGCACCGAAGTGGAACCGTTCCGGCGACGCCACCAACGTACTGATCGCGGTGCAGGCCGAGTACGCCCTCGCCGAACTCGACGTCCTCGCCGACGCCCGCCGGATCGCCCAGGAGAACACCCGGGCACTGCAACGGGCGTACGACGCCGAACCGGCCGCGCTGACCGAGGAACTCCGGGAACTCAACGTGCTGGGTGACCAGCTCGACCGCATGATCAGTCGGGGCCTGCTGGGGCGTCGGAAGGCCCGCCGTTTTCTGCACAAGGTCCTGGACCGGACCCTCCGGTACTGGATCGCCAGGAGCAGCCGTGACCGAATCCGCACCTGACGACCTCGTACTCGACGAACTGCTGCCCCGGGCCATCGCCGAGGCGGAGGCGGCGTTGCGGCGGCCGAACCGGGCCCGGGCCGGGTTCGACCCGCTGCGGCCGGCGCTGAGTTCGCTGGCCGCCTTCGACACGAAGCGGAACCCGGGCGCCGTCCACCGGCTGGCGATGCTGCTCACCCGGCTCGGCCTGCACACCGAGGCCGGACGGCTGCTCGACTGGGCGGCCTGGCGGACCACCCGGGGCAGCGACGCCTGGCTGGCCACCGAGAACGTCCGGGCGATCCTCGCGGCGGCCCGGGGCGACCGGGACCGGGCGGCGATCCTGCTCGACCTGGCCCTGCGCACCACCGACCGGCTCTCGGTGACCAGCGCGAAACTCCACGCCAACCTGGCCGTCCTCTGCCTGGAGACCGGCGAGTCCGGCCGGGCCGCCCGGCACGCGACCGCCGCGCTGACCGCCGCCGTCGGCGCCGACCGCCCGGCGGAGTGGCCGGCCGACCTGCTGGCCAGCGCGGAAACCAGCGCCATGCAGGCGATCGAACGGTCCGCCGCCGATCCGCCGGGTACCGCGCAGGAGCTGCGGGACCTCGCCGAGACCCAGCTCGCGCTGGCGATGCGGCGCCGACGGCTCGACCTCGTCGAGTCGGCGATCGAGGTGATGGAGCTGGCCGGCCAGCACCTGACCGCCCGGCTGCCCGCCGGCCATCCGGAGGCCGTACGGCTGGGCGAGGAACTCGCCACCGCCGAGGAGCGGTACGCCGACCTGCGCGCGGCGAGCCCGGCCACCCCGGCCGCCGTGACGGCACCGACCGCCGCCGGCCACCCGACCGTCGCCGTCCCGCCGGACGCGCTCGCCCCGGACACGCCAACCCGCACCCCGCCCGACCGGGTCAGGCTGGGCGTGCCGGAGGCGTACCACTGGGTGGTGGAGCGCTATCTGGAGAACGTCTTCCGGTTCGTCTACTACCGGGTCGGTGACCGGTGGCTCGCCGCCGACCTGACCTCGACCGCCGTACGCCGGGTGCTGCACCGGATCGACACGTTCAGCGGTCCCGACCGTGAGCTGGGCGCCTGGCTGATCGGCACCGCCCGGGAGGTACTCGCCGACCACCATCCGGGCGGCCGGCCACCGTCACCGGTCGACGACCCGGACCACCCGGCCCGGGACGGCGCCGCCGAGCTGGTGAACGGCCCGCTGCTGGCCGCACTCCGGCAACTCGACCCCGAACAGCGGGACTGCCTCGTCCTCCGGTTCCTCCAGGCGTTCTCGCTGGCGGAGACCGCCCGGGCGATGGGGCAGGCCGAGAGCCGGATCCGGGTGGTACAGCACCGGGCCGTCCGGGCACTGACCCGGCTGATGCCGCCCGGTCCGCCGCCGCCCTGGTCGGACCTGACGCGGCGCCGGATGCGCCAGGGCCGGTACCTGCTGCGCAGGCTGCTCCGCCCCAGCCCGCCCGACCTCTTCCGGGGCGACGGGGAGGACAGCGCGTCCGTCGCCGGCCCCGGCGTCCTGCACGGTGCCGACCGGCTGATCGTGCTCGGGCTCCAGCTCCGGACCATCCCGACCTCGCCCGCCACCTGCCCTGCCACGCCACCGTGCCGGCAGCACCCGACCGGCTGTCCACCGGCACTCCTGTCGTCGGACGCCGACGCCCGGCTCCGGAGCATGCTGCTGGCGATCGTCGACGAGGCGGCGGTCACGACGGCCGGAACCGACGACACCGGCGCCGCACCGGGTACGCCCGGCGGTGCCCTCCGGAGCGGGTCCCGGATCGTCGTGACAGGGCGGGCCGGGGTCGGGGTCGGGCGTGGCGCCGAGGAGGGCGGACCCCGGCCAAGGCGGAGAAAGACATCGACAGACGTTTCCGTATCTGGCGCCGGGTGCGTACGGTGGCGCCATGAGGCAGCCCGGTGACCGTGCTCCCGCACCCGGACCGCTAGCGCTGGTGCAGGACCTGTTGAACACCGTCGACATCGAGGCGGGCCGGGACCGGCTGCGCACGATCGCCGAACTCACCGCCTTCGCCGCCGCGCACGGCACGACCGGACTCAGCTTCACCGATTCCGACGTGACGGAGACCCGACGGTTCCGGGAGGCGTTACGGGACGCCTGCCGGGGGCACACCGGCAACGAGGTGCCGAGCGCCTCCGCCGCCGCGCTGCGCTACACCCTCGCCACGTCCCCGCTGCTGCTCACCATCGACGCGGCCGGTGCGGCCCGGGCGGTGCCGGCGGCCGGGCTCGACGGGTCGGCGGCGTTGATCGCGGAGGTGGCGGCGGCGATCCTGAACGCCGCCACCGCCGGCACCTGGCCCCGGCTGAAGTCCTGTGCCGCACACCGGTGCCAGTGGGTCTACTACGACCACAGCCCGGCCGGGCGCGGCCGGTGGTGCACGATGAGCGTCTGCGGCAGCCGGGCGAAGATGCGGGTCTACCGGGCCGGCCGTTCGGTGGGCCCGTCGGCCGGCTGACCGCGCGGGCCCGCCCCGCAGCACCCGGTCCGGATTCCGGACGGGACGGCCGCGCCGCCCCGTCCGGAGATGCACGACCGGTCAGGAAGCCGGCTTCTCGTCGCCCGGGCTCACCAGTACGACCCGACGGCGCCGGGCGAGCAGGAACAGCGCCCCGCCGAGCAGTACGACGCCGGCTCCGACGCCGCCGACCAGGCCGGCCTGGACGCCGGTCACCGGGAGGCCGCCACCGCCACCGCCGGTACCGTCGCCGGAGGGTGCCCCGATGTGCGCCCGGAACGTGTCGGTGTTGTCGGCCGGGTCGGCGTCGTCGAGCTGCTTCGCCGACATCCCCTTGGCCCCCTCGGGCAGTCCGGTGCTCCGGCTCCGGGCCACCGAGGCCGAATCGACCCCGTCCTGGACGGCGAGGGCGCTGCTGAACATCTCGCCGCCCCGGGCGACGACCGGGCCGGGCGCGTCCTCGGCGACCTTCACCGGGAAGACGATGCCGACGGCGGAGATGACGTCGTCGGAGTCGTCGGTGTCCCGGTCGGCGGGGACCAGGGTGATCTGGTCGTAGTCGCAGGTGACCGTCCGGTTGCCGGCCGAGTACGCACAGCCCGGCTCGACCTCGTCGAAGGTCAGGTACTGCGGCAGGGTGACCCGCACCCTGACGCCCTTGGCGATGGTGTCACCGAAGTTGGCGACCACCCCGAAGGTCAGGGTACGGCCACCCGGCGGCACGGGCCGGTCGGTGAACTCGCCCTCCTCGGTGACCTGGTGGACGTCATCGGCGTAGACCGCCAGGTCGACCCCGATCGCCGGGACCTCGACCTCGACCTTCGCCGAGTTGTTCGTCTGGTCGGGGTCGGTCTCGGAGACCGCGGTGACCGTGTAGGAGCCCGCCTTGCCGTGCTTGCCGGGCACCCGGGCCAGGGTGAACGGGGTGGGCTGGGCGAGGCTGTGCCCCGGGGCCAGGCCCATGGTGGAGCAGCGGATCTTCTCGCCGGTCAGCTCGCAGCCGAGGTGCAGGCGGTCGCCGAGCGTCACCACACTGTCGTCGAGGCCGCTGAGGTCGTACTCGAACTGCCAGCCCGCGGCGTCGCCCGGGCCCTTGTTCAACGCCGTCGCCCGGTGTGCGGCCAGCGGTTCGCCGACCGCGACGGAGCCGGACGAGACGGTCAGCTCCAGGTCGGCACCGGCGTCCGCGTGGGCGGCGCCGCCGATGGCGATCATCGCGCCGCTGGTGAACAACGCCAGGCCGCCCGCGCCGGCCCGGGCCAGCAGGCGCCGGGTACGCAGCTTCATGGTTCCCCCGATTGCACAGTCGAAGATCGGATGACCGACGTACGGTACCGGTCACCAGGTGGGACGGGCCGTCCCGGTGATCTTCTGCTCACCCGAGGCATCCGGAGCAGTGCCGGGTTGCGTCGCGTTTGCGGCGGTGTGCGGGGCGGCCCGTCGAGTGATCGGCCAGAAACCTCGACCGGCCAGCGGGCCGACCGCTCCACCGTCCGGAGGAGACGCTTCGGCCGGTGACGGCCTCGTCGGCCGGGGACCGTCCCGTGTTGTCCGGGCGCGCGGGTCAGCTCAGCGCCAGGGTGCCGAGCGTGCCCAGGACGAGGAACGGACCGAACGGCAGGTGGCCGCCCCAGCCGATCCGGCGGGTGGCCAGCAGGGCCAGCCCGCACAGCGCCGAGGTGCCGAAGGTCAGCAGCGTGCCGAGCAGCACTGCCGGCCAGCCGAGCCAGCCGAGTACGGCGACCGCGCTCAGCGCCAGCTTGGCGTCGCCGAGCCCGAAGCCGCGGCGGCCGAGCAGCAGGGTGGTGCCGGCGAGGAACAGGGCCGCGCCGAGCCCGGCCAGTACGGCCCGCCACCAGGCCGTGGGGTCGCCGGCCAGCAGGGCGGCCAGGCCGAGCAGGGCCAGGGTGCCGCCGGCGGCGGCATAGCTGAGCCGGTCCGGCAGCCGGTGTACGGCAAGGTCGACGAAGAGCAGCGGCACCGCGCACGCCGCCCACCAGCCGAACGCGATCGACTCGACCGGCGACCGTCCGGCCACGACCACCGCCGCGACCGCGAGGAGCAGGGCGAACTCGACCGCCAGCGGCGGGGCGCCGATCCGGTCGCCGCAGCCCGGGCAACGGGCCGACGGGGCGAGCGCGCGCAGTGACCCGGCGGGGCCGATCGGGGTACCACAGTGGTCACAGCCGGAGCGGCGCGGCCGACCGTACGGGACCGACTCGGCGGCGACGAGCCAGCGCAGTACCGGGGCGACGGTCAGCAGCGCGAGCCATCGGACCGGCCGGTGCGCCGCCGCGCCGGCCGGCTTCACCGGGGTACGCGGTGTCGCGGTGTCCCGCATCTCGACCTCCCGTTGGCCGGCGGCCCGGTACGCCCGGATCCGGGGCGCGCCAGAACACGCAGAGTAACTCCATGATCGCTATTTCCGGATCTCCCCTGCCCCGGCGACTTCACACCCACCCGCCGTACGGCGCCGGGGCGGCGCCGCGACGACGCCCCCTGAACGCGGGCCCGCCCTGCGGGAAGCACCGGTACGGAAGCTGTCAGATCATCGTCATCCATGGCATTTCGCTCCTCGAAGCCGGCACAATCGGAGCGGAAGGGGCGGCAGATCTCCGCCGCCCAACAGCTATTGATCACATAACTGCCATCGATCGACATCATATGATCGCGATGTCGATCGACAACAGAGATCGTAACCGTACGTATTCTCTCAAATAGCCCCTGTTGTATCGTCGGCGGTCAGCCTATGCTCGCCCTCTGGACGGCGCACAACCGCCGGCCAACAGGCGACAAAAAGATCGACTGGCAATACCACACCGAGAATCTAGATCGACTCACCCGAATGTGGATGCAGCGGCGCCGGGCCCGGTCAGGGGTCTCCGGGGCGGAGCGGCCGTGCCCACGTCCCGACCGAAGCCACCGGCGGGAGCGACCGGTCGAACCTGCTCAGGTGAGCGATCAGCGGCGGAGCAGGAGGAGGCACCGTTGCGAACCCGGCAACCGGCGTACCTCTGGAGCGCCCTGCTCGCGGTGGCACTGCTCGTCGGCGGCGCAGGCTGCGGCAACCGGCCGGGCAGCGCCGACCCGCGCGGCGGCGACGCCGAGCCGGCCGCCAGCGCCGACCCCCGGGCCGCCGAGGCGGAGAAATCCGCCCTCGCCGCCTATGCAGGTTATCTGGCCGCCGTCCGAAAAGCGGAGCAGTCCGGCGACCCACTCGATCCGCAACTGCGGAAATATCTCGCCGATCCACTACTGACCCGGGTCAGGCTCACCATTCGCGACGCGAAGGAGCACGGCGCGATGCGCACCGGAAAGCTCGTCTCCAATCCGTCGGTCACCGCGGTCGACCTCGACTCCGACCCGGCCACCGTCTCGATCCAGGACTGCATCGACGCCACCGGCTACCGGCTGGTCTACAAGAAGGACAAGAAGGTGGTCCCGGGCTCGACCAGCGGCCGGCACCTCGCGACCGCGACCGCCACCCGCTATCCCGACGGCCGCTGGCTGATCAACGTCGGCGCGGCGCACCAGGACCAGCCGTGCTGACCCGGCGAGGGCTGCCGAGGGGTGCGGTCGGGGTGTCGGCCCGGCGGTCGCTGGCGACCGGTGCCGTGGCCGTGCTGGCCCTGGCCGCCGCGCTGGTGCTGCCCGCCGGTCCTGCCGGGGCCGACCCGGTCGCGGAGTGCCCGCCCGGGCAGGACAACTGCGACGTCTGGCAGAACCTGCCGGGCGACCCGGGCGACGACGACGGCGGCGGTTCGGGCTCCGGTGACGGCGGCGGCTCCGGCGGCGGCGACCGGGTCTGCGAGAAGGACGACGGCACCGAGGTGCCCTGCTACGACGACGTGCTCGGCTGGTTCAACAGCGTCGACGACTGCTACTACAAGCGGGCCGAGCCGCAGCCGCCGAACATCGAGGCAGGAAAGACGGCCTACCTGCGAACGTGCAGCGCGGCGGGGAGTTCCCAAGTGGTGGAGCTGACCGACCCGCCGACCGGGTTCGCGCCGCCGGACCCCGAGCAGATGGCCCTGGACCTCTTCGCCAGCCTGACGCTGGACCCGCCGGAGATCCGGACCGCGCCGAGCGACGCCCCCGGCCTGGTCGGCGTACCGGTCTGGCTGCACGACGCGTCGAGTTGGGAGGGCGAGGAGGCGACCGCGACCGAGGGCGAGGTGACGGTCTGGATCGAGGCGATCCCGACGAAGATCGTCTGGCGGATGGGCAACGGCGAGACGGTGGAGTGCGACTCGGCCGGCATCCCGTTCAAGGCCGGCACCCACGACCCGCGCCAGCCACCCCGGGCGGCCTGCGCGTACGCCGGCTATCCGCGGGCGAGCGGCACCGAGCCGGGTGGGCGGTACGAGATCACCGCCGTCAAGCACTGGCGAGTGCCGTGGGGCAGCAGCACCGGTGAGGGCGACCAGGACGCACTCACCGCCGAACGCTCCGACACGACCTCGATCCGCATCGACGAACTCCAGGTGGTGACGAGGTGACCGTGGCGACCAGTCCGACCACAGGGGCCCCGATCGACGCGCCGATCACCCCGCCCCGGATCGTCCGGCAGCGCCGGATGCGACCCGGGCTGCTCGGCCTCGCCGTGTTGCTGATCGCGCTCGGCGGGCTCGGCTCCGCATTCGCGATCACCTCCGTACGGGCCACCGGCAGCTACCTCGCGGTCGCCCGGGCCGTACCCGTCGGCACCGCGCTCAGCGCCGACGACCTGGTGGCGGTCCAGGTGGCCGGCGGTCAGGGCCTCGAACCGGTGGCCGCCGACCGGATCGCCGAGGTGCTCGGCAAACGGGCCACCGTGACGCTGACCCCGGGCACCCTGCTGACCATGGCGCAGCTCACCGACAAGCCGCTGCTCGGCCCCGGCCAGCAGCAGATCTCGGTCGGGCTGCGCCCCAGCGAGGTACCGGCGAAGCGGCTGCGCCCCGGCGACAAGGTGCTGCTGTTCAGCACCGCCGGTGACGACGCGCGGGCCGCCGCCGCACCGGCGACCCGGTTCCAGGCCACCGTCATCGACATGGCCACCCCGGCCAGCAACTCGGTGGTGCTCTACCTCGCGCTCGCGGCCAAGGACGTACCGGCGGTGGTGGCCCTGGCCACCAGCGACCGGATCGCCGTCGTGCTGAACGCGGCAGCCTGACCGTGGCCATCGTCGCTCTCGTCTCGGCCAAGGGATCTCCCGGGGTCACCACGACCGCCCTCGCCTGCACGCTCACCTGGCACCACCGGGTGGTGCTGGCCGAGTGCGACCCGTCCGGCGGATCGGTGCTGGCCGGCTATCTCGGCGGAGCGCTGCCCGGCCCCCGGGGCATCGGCGAACTGGCCGTCGGCGAACTGCGGGACGGCAACCTCGAAGAGGCGTTCTGGTCGCAGCTCGTCGACCTCGACGCGCCCCGGCGGGAACGGCTGCTGCTGCCCGGGGTGGTCGACCCGGCCCAGGCCGGCAGCGTCGTACCGCTCTGGCAGCGGTTCGCCGACTTCTTCACCGGGCTGGCCCAGGGCCGCCCGGCGTACGACGTGCTGGTCGACTGCGGCCGGCTCCAGGTGGTCGGGCCGCCGTGGCCGCTGCTCCGGGCCGCCGACCTGGTGCTGGTCGTCACCGCCGCCCGGCTGCCGCACCTGTCCAGCACCCAGGCGACGATCCGGACCATCGAGCGGGACTTCGCCGAACACCGGGTACCCGCCGACACGCTGCGCCTGCTGCTGGTCGGTGGGGAGCACGGCCGCGGCGAGGTGGGCAAGGCGCTCCGGCTCCCGGTCATCGCGCAGTTGCCGGACGACCCGCGTACCGCCGAGGTGCTCAGCTACGGCGGGACGGTACGCGCCAACCGGCCGCTGATGCGCGCGGCCAGCGCCCTGGAGGTGCCGGTCCGGGCGGTACTCGACCGGCGCCGGGCCCGGCTCGGCTGGCCGGCCGCGATCGAGGGGGTGTCCGGTGCGATTTGAGCCGGTCTACTCCGACCCGCGTCCCCGGGACCCGGACGCCGCCGCGACCGCCCCGGTCTGGCAGGTCGTCCCGCACAACGGGCACCGGCCGGTACCGCTGCCGAGCGGTGGCCCGACGCCGCCGTACGCGGCGGTGCCGCAGCCGGTGACGCCGCCCGACCCGCCCCGGCCCCGGGTCGACTTCGCGGTGGTCCGGGAACTCCGGCGCGAGTTGAGCGAACGGCTGACCCTGTGGCAGCGCGGCCGGGAGTTCAGCACCGCGGAGGAGGACGTCGAGCGGGCCCGGCTCGCCGTGGCGGTGGTCGCCGAGTACGCCGACTCGACCCGCCGGGCCGGTACCCCGATGTCGGCGGCCGAGGAGCGGATGCTGCTCGACCAGGTCAACGCGGAACTGGTCGGGCTGGGGCGGTTGCAGACCCTGCTGGTCGACAACTCGATCGAGGAGGTGCACATCCTCGGCTGCGACTCGGTGCGGATCACCCGGCGCGGCGGCGGTGTCGACTGGGCCGAGCCGATCGCCGACAGCGACGAGGAGATGGTGGAGATCCTCCAGGCGGCGGCGCGGCGGGCCGGCGCCACCGAGCGGTCGCTCTCCACCTCCAAGCCGACCCTGGACCTGCAACTGCCGGACGGCAGCCGGCTGGCGGCGGTCTTCCTGGTCAGCCACCGCCCGTACGCGGTGATCCGCAAGCACAACACCATCGAGGTGACCCTCGACGACATCTCCGGCGGCCGGGCCGACCTGGACGAGATGCTCGACGTGCTGGTCCGGGACTTCCTCCGGGCGGCGATGCGGGCCGGGCTGAACATCATGGTCGCCGGGCTGGCCGGGGCGGGCAAGACCACCGTGATCCGGGCCATGATGGACGAGATCCCGGCCGACGAGCCGTACGTGCTGCTGGAGGAGAGCCGGGAGCTGCTGCCCGCCCGGCGGGGTCGCAAGCACCGGGCGGTGATGAGCTTCGAGTCCCGGGAGGGGCACGGCGACCGGGGGCCGGACGGCCGGCCGGCGGGTGAGGTGACCATCGCCGACCTGATCCCGGTGGCGCTGCGGATGGGCGTACTCCGGATCATCGTCGGCGAGGTCCGGTCCCGGGAGATCGTGCCGATGCTCCAGGCGATGACCACCAGCCGGGGTTCGATGTGCACCATCCACGCCCGTACCCCGGCCGGGGTCAGCGAGCGGATCATCGAGCTGGCGCTGTCGCACGGCCGGGAGATGACCGTCGAGCAGGCCCGGCGGATGGCCGGCAACGCGCTCGACCTGATCGTCTACGTGACCATCGAGGACGAGACCGCGATCGGTGGTCGAAAGCACCGCTTCGTCTCGCACGTCGAGGAGGTGGTCGGGGTCGGCGAGGGCAACCGGATCACCACGACCACCGTCTTCGGGCCGGGGCCGGACGGCCGGGCGGTCCCCCGGCACCTGCCGGAGCGGGTCCGCGACCAGTTGCTCCGGGTCGGCTACGACGCGCGGCTGCTGACCCGCTACATCGAGGCGGGTACGGGTGCGTGGCGGCGCCCCCGGCACAGTCGACTCGGGCGGCCGGCATGAGACTCCTGGTCTGCCCCGGTGTGTGTGCCCGGGGCTCGGGGGTGGCATCGTGACGCTGCCGTCGAACATCGAGCTGATCGCCGTACTCTCCGGAATCGCCTGCGCGACCGGGCTGGTGCTGGTGGTGGCCGCGCTGGTCGGGACGAAGCGGCCGGCGACGCCACGCCGCGACTCGATGCTGCGTCGACTCTGGCTCGGTCCCGGCACGAGTGCCCGGGAGCGGCGGGCGCACCAGACGCTGCTGGTCGGGGCGATCGTGGCCGGGGCGGTGGCGTTCCTGCTCACCGGGTTGCCGGTGGTCGGCCTGCTGGTCGCCGCCGCGGTGCCGGGCGTGCCGTGGCTGCTCGGCACCGGTCGGGCCGAACGGCGGGCGATCAACCGGATCGAGGCGATCGGCGAGTGGACCCGCCGGCTGAAGGACGTCTCCGGCACCGGCCAGGGCCTCCAGCAGGCGATCATCGGTACGGTCGCGACCGCACCGGACCAGGTCGACGAGGAGGTACGGCTGCTCGCCGCCAGGCTGGCGGCCGGCTGGCAGGGGCGGGCCGCGCTGCTGGCCTTCGCCGAGGAGATCGGTGACCCGGTCTGCGACCAGGTGGTCGCCGCGCTGATCCTGCACCTGACCGACCGGGGCGAGCGGTTGGGTGACGTGCTCGGGGCGATCGCCTCGGCGGCGGCGGCCGAGGTGGTGACCCGGCGTGAGGTGGAGGCGAAGCGGGCGCAACCCCGGTTCGCGGTGCGCTTCCTGACCGGGATGACCCTGCTGGTCCTGGCGTACGGGCTGGTGAACCCGGACTACATGGAGCCGTACGGCACCCCGGACGGGCAGTTGGTGATGGTGCTGCTCGGTGCCGCCTTCGTCGCCCTGCTGGCCTGGGTACGGGCGATGAGCCTGCCGCCCCGGCCGGCCCGGTTCCTCGCCCCGCCGGACCGCGAGGCGGCGCTGAAATGATTCTGAACTGGCACCTGACCTTCGGGGTACTCGGCGGCGCCGCCGTCGGGCTGGGACTGTTCCTGCTGGTCCGGGAGGCGTTGCCGGCGACTCCGGCGCTCGGTCCGGCGCTGCGCCGGCTGCACCAGCCGGCCGGGCTGAGCCGGCCGGCCCGGGCGTCCCGCCGCGACCTCGACTGGCTCGCCGGTGCGGCCCGCTGGCTGCGTCCACCGCACCGGCAGCTCGCGCTGATCGGGCAGTCGCCGGAGCAGTACACGCTGTCGCTGCTGCTCTCCGGGTTGATCGGGCTGGCCACTCCCGCGGTGTCGACAGCGATCCTCTTCCTGGCCGGGATCCGGCTGCCGTTCGTGGTGCCGACCGTCGGTGCGCTCGGCTTCGCGCTGCTCTGCGTGCTGATGGCGCACCGGAGTGTGCTCGTCAAGGCGGAGCGGGCCCGGCGCGAGTTCCGGCAGGCCGTCTGCGCCTATCTGGACCTGGTCGCCCTGCAACTGTCGGCCGCGCACGGTCCGGTACAGGCGCTGGAGCGGGCGGCCGAGGTCTGCGACGGCTGGGTCTTCGAGCGGATCCGGGAGGCGCTGCGGCTGGCCCAGTTGCAGATGCACTCGCCCTGGGACGAGCTGCGCGAGCTGGCCGAGAAGATCGGCATCCCGGAACTCGGCGACGTGGGGGCGATCATGCAGTCCTCCGGCACCGAGGGCGCACAGGTGCACGACTCGCTGCGGGGCCGGGCCGACTCGCTGCGCGACCAGATCCGGACCGACAACCTGGCCCGGGCCGAGGCGGTGACCAGCCGGCTGGACGTGCCGGGCGCGCTGCTGGTCTTCGTACTCGTCGGCTTCGTGCTCTATCCGTTCGTGGCCCGGATCTGACCCCGACCCACCGTTGCCCTGAAGGGAGACCGCAATGTCGATCATCAACTACCTGCACATTGCGTTCGTCGTGCGGATCGCCGAACTGCGCCGTACCGGCGAGGCGGATCGCGGTGACAGCCCGGTCCCGACCGCAGTGATCATCTTTGGTCTGGTGGCTGCGGCCCTGGCCGTCACCGTCGCCGTGTCCCGCAGCGTCACCGACTGGATGGACGCCATTCCGGAGCCGGGCGGTGGCGCCGACACCGGTGGCGACCCCGGACTGCCGCAGGACTGATCCGTGCCAGGACCGCGCGACCGCATCCGGCACCGGCCTCCGGCGACGACCGCCGGGGGCCGGTGGCGCCGGATCGTCGGCGGGCGGCTGGCCGGCGTACAGCGGGACCGGGGTGCCAACCCCGTCGAGCTGGCCGTACTGATGCCGGCCATCCTGATCCTGCTGCTCGCCTCGATCCAGGCCGCCGCCTGGTTCATCGCCCGGGCCACCGCGCTGAACGCCGCCCAGTCGGCGGTGAGCGCGCAGCGCGCCTACCAGGCCGAGCCGGGAGTGGGGCAGCAGCGCGCCGAGGACTTCCTGGAACGGGCCGGCGACTGGCTGGTCGGCTGGGAGGTCACGGTCACCGCCGTGGAGCCGGACGACACGCAGGTCAGCGCCACCGTCACCGGGGAACCGCTCCGGGTGGTGCCGCTGATCTCACTGCCGCCGATCAGCGAGACGGCCTTCGGCACCGTGGAGCGGTTCACCGACGAGGAGGCGCCGTGACCGTGCGGGGCGGCGCGCGGCGGCCGCGGGGGCGCGCCCGGGACCGGGGGTCGGTCTCGGTGGAGACCGCGATCCTCACCCCGGCCTTCCTCGCCCTGGTCGCGCTGGCCGGGGTAGCCGGCCGGACCGCCGTCGCGCACGAGGCGATCGAGGCCGCCGCGCACGACGCCGCCCGGGCCGCCTCGATCTCGCGTACGGCGGGTGACGGGCGGGACGCGGCACGGGCGGCGGTACGGAGCCGGCTCGACGCGGAAAGACTCTCCTGTTCGGACGAGCCGGAGTTGGACTTCGCCGGTACGGTCGACGGCCGGCGGGCCGGCTTCGACGAGGTGTACGTGACCGGCCTCGGCACCGACGCCTCGGTCGTCGTCACGGTCACCTGTGACGTCTCCGTCCAGGACCTGCGGATGCCGCTGCTGCCCGGTGTCCGGAGGTACAGCACCGTCGAGGCGACGTTCGCCTCCCCGCTGGACCGCTACCGTGGCCGGAGCGCCCGGTGAGCGCCCGACGCCCCGCCTCCGGTGACCCGGTCGGGTCGGATCACCAGTTCGGGCCGGACTCGGGGCGGGTCAGCCTCTTCCTCGCGGTCGCGCTGATCGGCGTACTCGCGATCATCGGGCTGGCGTACGACGGGGCCGGCCAGCTCCGCACGATGCAGCGGGCCGACAACCTGGCGGCCGAGGCGGCCCGAGCCGGCGGCCAGGCGATCGACCTCGGGCAGTTGCTCCTCGACGGCACCACCCTGTTGGACCAGCCCGCCGCCCGGACGGCGGTCGGCAACTACCTCGCGAGCGTGGACGGCGTCCAGCGTTGGGACGTCGACTTCGCGGTCGCCGGGGACAACTCCACGCTGACGGTCAACCTCGAACTCGACTACGACACGGTCTTCCTCGACCTGTTCGGTTTCGCCGACAACATCACGGTGCCCGGTACGGCCACCGCGACACTCCTCACCACGACGAACCGCTGAATAGGGGGCATAGCCATGCCTGCATCCCGGGCGGCCCGCCGGGCCGGCCAGTTCTGCACCGGGCTCGGGGCGTTGATCGTCCTGATCGGACTGCTGGTCGGCGCGCCCCTCGCGCTGCTCGCCCTGGCCGGCAATCCGCTGCCGGACCACGTGCCGGGGCTCGACGAGATCGGCACCGCGCTGACCAGCCGGGACGACGGGCAGCTCTTCCTCCGGGCACTGGCGGTCGTCGGCTGGGCCGGCTGGGCCACCTTCGCGCTCTCGGTAGTCGTCGAGATCCCGGCCCGGATCCTGCGCCGCCCGGCGATCCGGCTGCCCGGACTCGGCCGTCAGCAACGCTGGGCCGCGACCCTGGTCGGCTCGGTCGCGCTGGTCCTGGCGGTCAGCCCGGCCGCCACCGCCGCCAGCACGGTCCTCGGACCGACGTCGGCGACAGCAGCCGCCCGACCGGGCCTGGCAGGGCCACCGGAGACGGCCGGGCAGCCGGTCGGCGTCGGGCAGGCGGCGCCCGGGGTGCAGCCAATCAGCGGGGACGGGCCGGCGTCGGGGCCGGCGCCGCACTGGCTGGCGGCGGAACCGGCCTCCGGGCCCGCACCGCAGTGGCTGGCCGGGAAGCCGGAGGAGCAGCCGGAGCCGGTCTACCGGGTGGAGAAGGGCGACTACCTGGGCCACATCGCCGGCCGCTACCTCGGCGACTTCGACCGCTATCCGGAACTGGCCCGGCTCAACGAGATCCGCGACCCGGACCGGATCCGGCCGGGTCAGCTACTGAACCTGCCGCCGGCCGCCGAGGACCGGGGTGCCCGCCAGCACGCCACCGGGCTGGTCGCGACCCCGCCACCGCCCGGCGGCTGGCCGCAGACCGTACCCGCCGACCCGGCGCCGAAGGCCGGGCAACCGGAGGCTGGACAGCCGGAGACACCCCAGCCACCGCCCGGTACGCGGCCGCCGGCCGAGCCGCCGCCCGCGCAGCCCTCCGGTGGTGACGACGACGGCACCAGGTACACGGTCACCGCCTCCCGGGCCGGTGCGGCGGAGGAACTCAACCGCCCGCTCGCGGTCTCCGCGGTGATCGCCGTGGCCAGCATCGTCGGCGCACAGGTCGGTGCGGTCTTCGGACTGCGCACCCGCTCGGGTCGCCGGCCGTCCTTCGGCAACGGTCGACACCGGCAACCCGACTGAACGGGCAGGGACGGCCGGCCCGTGACAGCCATCAGGCGACGGACAGGCCCTATGCGGTGTGCCGGTCGGCCAGGACTCCGACGTGGGCGACGAAGGCTAGCCACGGTTCAGGGCCGAAGGTCAGCGCCGGCCCGGCAGGATCCTTGCTGTCCCGGACCGCCACGACGTTGGGGAGGTTGGCCGCGACCTCTACGCAGGCACCACCGCTGCTGTTGCTCCGGCTGCTCTTCCGCCATTCCGCGTTGGTCAGGTCCACGTCTCCGCCACCTCCGCTATCAACTCGATCGACTGCTGGTGAGGGAGCGCCTCGCCCCGAATCGAGTCCCAGACATCGAGCATATGGTTCACGTAGTCCGCACGGTCGACCATCTGCCCGTGGAAGTGGCCTTCGAAGTACGCGACCGGCTCGCCGACGGGCGGGGTGGCGATGATGAACGGCCCGTCGAGCCCGGCGTACGCGCCGACTCTGGACGGTACGACGTGGATCCGCACCTGAGGCAGGCTGGTACCGACCTTGACCAGGTGCAGGAGCTGTTCACGCATCACCGCAGGGCCGCCGATCGGCCGGCGCAGCGCGGACTCGTCAAGAACGACCGTGAACAGTGGGGGCTTGTCCCGGGTCAGGATCTCCTGTCGGTCCAGCCGGGCGGTCACCTGCTGCTCGACCTCCTCGGTGGTGAGCAGGCCGGTGCTGGACAGCACTGTCCGGGCGTACGCCTCGGTCTGGAGAAGGCCCGGCACGTACGCCGGTTCGAACCAGCGCAGCGCTTTGGCCTCCTGCTCGACTCCCGCCCACTCGCGGAAATACTGCACGATGATCTCTCGGCTGATCCGCTTCTGGATCCGTTCGAACCGCCCGTCTGTGTCGAACAGCCTGTCGCATCGGCGGGCGAAGTCCAGGCTCGGACGCCGCCCGCAGTTCTCCACCTTGGCCACCATCGCCTGGGAATAGTTGATCGCCTCGGCCAGCGCTTCCTGCGACATACCTGCCGCCGACCTGGCGAGCCGCAGTTCCTCAGCGAAGTGTTCGAGCATGGGCGAGCGCTCCATGGAGTCCTCCGAGCGATACGGGTGACATGCGGCCCACGCCGATGCAGAACGCCGTACCGGGAGTGGAGCGCACATATCCGCTGATTCAGACGGATGCAAACCCTGCACAGGCTAGCGCCACGAACTCCGGAAAGAAACGCCTCGATTGCGGAACGTAAGGATCAAGTGTGGACTGTCCTCAGGGCAGGCGGGTCTGTAGTACGCCGCCGACCACCCGGGTGGGCAGGATCTGCTGGTCGGTGCTGGCCGGGCCGTGCACCACCTCGCCGCCGTCGAGTTCGAACATGCTGCCGTGCCAGGGGCACTTCACGCAGGTCCGCCCGTTCTCCTGGACGACCTCGCCGGCACCGAGCGGGCCGCTCTGGTGGGCGCAGCGTTCCAGCATCACCGTGACGTCGTCGCCGTCCCGGTAGACGATGACCGCGATGTCGTCGATCCGGCGGGTCAGCAGCTCCTTCTCCGGCAGCGCGGACATGTCGGCCAACGCGTGCCAGCCGTCCTCGATCCGGCGCAGGTCCGGCACCCCCTGGTTGACGTTGGCCGCCTGCTTGTAGGCGAGGTGTCCGCCGATGAACCCGCCGCTGCCGGCTGCGGCCAGGCCCAGGTAGCCGAGGGTACGGCCGAGGCCGGGCCGGCCGGAGAGTCGGGCGGCCAGCGAGCCGGCGTACATCGCGATGGCGACGCCGTTGGCGAGCGCGTGCACCAGGCCCACCCGCTGCTGCTCCCGGGAGAGCGCACCCCAGTCGTTCCAGCCGGAGATCGCGGTCGGCACCGCGACGGCCGTGCCGACCGCCACCAGGGTGGTGGCGGCCCGCCGCTGGTTCGGCATCAGGTCCAGGACCGCCGTACTTATCCAGGCACCGAGCGGCACCTGCACCAGCGCCGGGTGCAGCGGATGCCCGATCGGCACCCCGTGCAGGAGGTCGCGCAGCCACTGCGGCCGGATCGCCGCAGCGACGATCCGCTGCATGCGTTCCGCCGTCTGGTCCAGGCCGGTCGCCTGCTCTAGTTTCAGGATCGCTCGCACCGACCCGGACTACCCGGCGCGAGGCCGGACAAACCTCGCGGCCCGACGGTGCGGGCCGTTATCACCCGGCCGGGTTACCCGGGCGTCCTCCGGGTAGACCGGCCGACATGCGGATCGCGATCACCGGAGCCACCGGCAACGTCGGTACGGCGTTGCTGCGCCGGCTGGCCCGCGAGTCGGACATCGAGGTGATCGGCATCGCCCGGCGCTGCCCGCCGCCGGACGCCGGCCCGCCGTACGACCGGGTACGGTGGCACTCCGCCGACCTGGGTGACCCCGGCTGCCTGCACTCGCTCGCCGAACGGCTCGCCGGGGTGGACGCGGTGGTGCACCTGGCCTGGCAGGTCCAGCCCGGTCATCACCGGGCGCGGCTGCGCCAGACCAACATCAACGGCAGCCGGCACGTCGTCAACGCGATGCTGGCGGCCGGGGTGCCGAAGCTGGTGTACGCCTCGTCGGTCGGCACGTACGCCCCCGGGCCGAAGGACCGGCGGGTCGACGAGACCTGGCCGGTCACCGGCGTCGGACGCTCCGGTTACAGCGTCGACAAGGCGGCCGTGGAGGCGATGCTCGCCGACGCCGAGCGGGACTATCCGATACTCCGGGTCACCCGGTTACGCACCGCGCTGGTGCTTCAGCACGACGCGGGCGCCGAGGTCACCCGGTACTTCCTCGGCCGGTTCGCCCCGGTCTCGCTGCTCCGCTCGGGGCGGCTGCCGGTGGTGCCGAGACACCGGCGGCTCCGGGTCCAGGTGGTGCACGCGGACGACGCCGCCGAGGCGTACCTGCGGGCGTTGCGCAGTGACCGGACCGGCGCGTTCAACATCGCCGCCGAGCCGGTGGTCGACGGGCCGCTGGTCGCGGCGGAGCTTGGCGGCTGGGCGGTGCCGCTGCCGCTGGCTCTGCTCCGGCTGCTGGCCCGGGCCGCCTGGTGGACCCGGCTGGTGCCGGTGGACGAGGGCTGGCTGGAGATGGGTGCGGCGGTACCGCTGCTGGACTGCTCGCGGGCCGAGCGGGAGTGGGGTTGGCGACCCCGGCGGGACGCCCGGGACGCGCTGCGGGACCTGCTCGCCGGGATCGCCGCCGGCTCGGGGACGACCAGCCCGCCGCTGCGGCCGACGGAACGGTTCGCCGGCCGCCAGGCGGCCTGACGTGGCAGGGTCGAGCCTCATGGAGGGCCTCATGGACCGGAATCGGGTGCAGGACTGGATCGTCGGCTACGAGCGGGCCTGGCGTGCCCCGGGCACCGAACCACTCTCCGCGCTCTTCACCCCCGACGCGAGCTACTCACCGGGGCCGTACCAGCGGCCGGTGGTCGGCCTGCGCGACATCGGCGAGATGTGGGAGGCCGAGCGGGAGGGTCCGGACGAGGAGTTCGAGATGACCAGCGAGATCGTCGCGGTGGACGGCGACGTCGGGGTGGCCCGGATCCAGGTCCGGTACGGCAACGGCGAGGAGTTCCGGGACCTCTGGATCATGACCTTCGCCGGGGACGGCCGGTGTGCGGCGTTCGAGGAGTGGCCCTTCTCGCCGCCCTCCTGACCAGCCGGCACCGGCCGCCCCGGCACGTCACCCGGGGACGTTGTTCGTCAGCGCATGCCCAGCACCGCTTCGACGATGGCCCCGGTGACCCGGTTCTGGCCGTCGCCCTTGGCGTCGGTCGAGGTCACCGAGTAGGCGACCCGGAACGCCCCGTCCCGGGTGCCGGCGAGCGCGGCGGAGTAGCCGTACCGGGAGCCGGACTTGACCCAGAGGGTTTCCCCGGTCGGCAGCCGGAAGGCGGTCAGCCCGACGCTGTAGAGCGCGGGTCCGCCGTCGACGTCGTCGACCGCCGGCAGGGTGAACATCTCGGCGAGCTGGGCGGCCGGGAGCAGCCGGCCGCCGAACAACGCTTCGGCGAAGGTGTCCAGGTCGGCCAGGGTCGAGATCAGGTCACCGGCGGCCGGGGTGATGCTCTGGTTCCAGTTGGTCACGTCGACCAGCGTGCTGGTCCCGTTCCGGGACACGCTCTGGTAGCCGTGCGCGTGCGGGCCCCGGATCGTCGGGTCGTCGCCGGGGACGTACGTGTCGTGCAGGCCGAGCGGCTGGAAGATCTGCTTCCGCATCTCCCGGGCGTACGAGTGGCCGGTCACCTTCTCGATCAGCATGCCGGCGACGATGTAACCCATGTTGGTGTACTGCTGCTTCTTCCCGGGGTCGAACGCGCGCTCGTTGCGCAGCCCGAGCCGGACGAGTTGCTCCGGTGTCCACCGGTCGTAGCGGTGCGCGAGCGCCCACTCGATGTCGTCCGGAAGGGTCGGGCTGGGCAGTCCGCTGGTGTGGTCGAGCAGTTGGCGTACGGTCACCGTCGGATAGTCGGCGGGCAGCAGGCCCGGCAGGTACCGCTGGACCGGGGCGCCCAGGTCGATCCGGCCCTCGGCGGCGAGCTTGAGCAGCACCGTGGCGGTGAACACCTTGGTCACGCTGCCGACCCGGAACCGGGCGTTGCGCGGCACCGGTGCCTGGCTGCCTAGCTTCGCCACGCCGGTGGCGCCGGTCCAGCAGCCGGCGGGAGTGGTCACCCGGACCTGCGCGCTGGTCGCCACCGCCTCGTCGGGAAGGCCGGCCATCGCCCGTTCCAGGGCGGCCGTCTCCAACTGGCCGGCCGGGCAGGCCGCGGGCCTGTGCCGGGTCGAGGCCGCCGAGGCGGCGGCGGTCGCGGGCGAGGCGAGTGGGGCGGCGCCGAGTGCGGTGGCGGCCACCAGGGCGATGGCGCGGGTACGACCCTTGCTGATCTTCATTGTCCGAGTCTGTTGCCGTACCGCGCCCCGGACATCCGGGTCGCTTCCCTGGCCGGACCCCGAAGCCACCACCTAGGGGTCCGGTACCGTCGGCCACGACGAGACGGCGACGCGGGGGGGACGGCATGACGGTCCGGGACAACGGCAACGGTGGTGGTGGTGAGGTTCTCGCGGTCGGCCAGCCGGTGACCGTCCGCCTCGTCAAGGCTCCCCGGCCGGACCTGTGCTATCCCGCGTCGGTGCTCTCCGACGACGGCATCCACCTGGTGGTCCGGGCTCCGTGGGGCAAGGACGTCGTCCGGGACATGGGCTTCGTCCAGTTCGTGCCGGGTGACGTCTGGACCGAGCACTACTGGCGGGACCGGTGGTACTCGGTCAAGGAGGTGTACGACGCCGCCGGCACGCTCAAGGGCTGGTACTGCGACGTGTCCCGGCCGGCGACCGTACGGGACGGTGTCGTCGTGGTGCCGGACCTGGACCTCGACCTGTGGGTCTCCGCCGACCTGAGCCAACTGCTCCGGCTCGACGAGGACGAGTTCGTCGCCAGCGGCCTGCCCGAGCGGGAGCCGCAGACGGCTGCCCGGGCCCGGCAGGCCCTCGACGAGCTGGCCGAACTGGCCGTCAGCGGCTTCGACACGATCACCAGCCGGTAACCCGCTCGCCTTCGGGGCGCACCGGGCCGGAGGATGATCGGCATGTCCGGGACGTACACCTGCACCGTGGGCCCGCCGGGGGCGGAGCCGGCGCGGGCCGGCGCGGGCCGGTTCGCCGCCCTGGCCGGGCCGGACGCGGTGCCGCCACCGCTGCTGATGCTGCTCGGCATGGTCTCCACCCAGGTCGGTGCGGCGATCGCCACCCAACTGTTCCGCACCACCAGCCCCGGCGGCACGACCACACTGCGGCTCGGTTTCGGCGCCCTGGTGCTGCTCGCGGTGGCCCGGCCGGCGCTGCGGCTCGGCTGGCGCACCGCCGGGCTGGTCGCGGCCTTCGGGGTGGCGATGGCCGGGATGAACCTCGCCTTCTACACCGCTCTGCAACGGGTGCCGCTCGGCATCGCGGTCACCATCGCGTTCACCGGCCCGCTGCTGGTCTCGGTCGCGACCAGCCGTCGGGCCCGGGACCTCGGCTGGGTCGTGCTGGCCGGGCTGGGGGTGGCGCTGCTCGCCGGCCTGCTCGACCTCGGCACCCTGACCGGCGGCGGCGCCGGCTCTGGCGGCGCCCCGGACGGCACGGGCCGGCTCGACGGTACGGCGCTGCTCTGCTGCGGGCTCGTCGCGCTGGGCTGGGCCGGTTACGTGGTACTCGGCAAGGCGGTCAGCACCCGGCTGGGCGGCAGCCGCGGTCTCGCCCTCGGCATGGCGGTCGGGGCGGTCTGCGTACTGCCGTTCGGGGTCGCCGGCAGCGGATCGGCGCTGTTCGACCCGTGGACCATGGCGCTGGGGCTCGGCGTCGCGCTGCTCTCCTCGGTGCTGCCGTACTCGGCCGAGATGGCGGCACTGCGCCGGATGCCGGCCCGGGTCTTCGCGGTGCTGCTCAGCCTGGAACCGGCGATCGCGGCGCTGGTCGGCCTCACCCTGCTGCACGAGACGCTGGGCTGGCCACAGTTGCTCGGCATCGGCTGTGTCGTCGCCGCCTCGCTGGGCGCGATCAGAGGCCGGTCGGGCCGGACAGGCTGAAACCCACCGGC
Organism: Plantactinospora veratri; assembly: GCF_036421995.1. NCBI lineage: Bacteria > Bacillati > Actinomycetota > Actinomycetes > Micromonosporales > Micromonosporaceae > Plantactinospora > Plantactinospora veratri. The sequence goes on along the minus strand of NZ_JAZGQL010000020.1, from coordinate 185,682 downwards.
GATATTGGGGGGTGCGGAGCCGGGGCCGGGGCGGCATCCTTGTTCGGTGGGCGTACGAGTTGAGCAGAACGGTCCGGTGCGGACGGTCGTCCTGTCCCGGCCGGAGACCAGGAACGCGGTGGACGGCCCGACCGCGCGGGAGCTGGCCGCCGCGTTCCGGAGCTTCGACGCCGACCGGGAGGCGTCGGCCGCGGTGCTCTGGGGCGAGGGCGGGACGTTCTGTTCCGGCGCCGACCTGAAGGCGATCACCACGCCGAGCGGCAACCGGGTCGAGCCGGAGGGCGACGGGCCGATGGGCCCGACCCGGATGCGGCTCGGCAAGCCGGTGATCGCCGCCGTCTCCGGGTACGCCGTCGCGGGCGGTCTGGAGCTGGCGCTCTGGTGCGACCTGCGGGTCGCCGAGTCCGATGCCGTGTTCGGGGTGTTCAGCCGACGTTGGGGCGTACCGCTGATCGACGGCGGGACGGTGCGGCTGGCCCGGCTGATCGGACAGAGCCGGGCGATGGACCTGATCCTGACCGGTCGGCCCGTCCCGGCGCCGGAGGCGTACGAGATGGGGCTGGTCAACCGGCTCGTCGAGCCGGGCGAGGCACGGGCGGCCGCCGAGACGCTGGCCGCCGAGATCGCCGGCTTCCCGCAGACCTGCCTGCGCAACGACCGGCTCTCCATGCTGGCCGCCGCCGGCCGGTCGGAGGAGGAGGCCATGCGCACCGAGTTGGCGTACGGGATGAACTCGCTCGCCACCGACGCCACCGAAGGGGTGGCCCGGTTCACCTCCGGCGAGGGCCGGCACGGGTCGTACGCCCAGGCGTGAGGCCCGGCGGGCGGGCCGGGTCGGACCGGCGGGGCGCCCCCGGGGTCAGGCCGGCAGCGGCGGCAGCGGGAGGGGCAGCGCGGGCAGGTCGTCGATGCTGCTGCCGACGTGGTCCTTGCGCTCGCAGTACGCGGCGAACTCCTCGTCGGTCTTCCGGCCGAAGTAGTCGGCGTGCAGCGTCCGCTCCTCGCGGTAGTCCATGAAGGGGATGGAGTAGCCGCAACTGTCACTGATCCGCCGCGCGGCGACCAGCACGATCGCCCGCAGTCCCGGCGAGCCGGCCTGCTCCGGGAAGTGCCGGATCAGCTCCGCCCACCGGGGGTCGTCCCGGAACACCGCCTCGCCCCGGCCGTGCACCCGGACGATGTTCGGCGGGCCGTCGAAGGCGCACCACATCAGCGTTATCCGCTCGTTCTCCCGCAGGTGCGCGACGGTCTCCGCCCCGCTGCCGCCGAAGTCGAGGTATGCCACGGTCCGCTCGTCGAGCACCGCGAGCGACCCGGCGAGCCCCTTCGGCGAGAGGTTGACGTGCCCGTCGGCGGCGAGCGGCGCGGTCGCCACGAAGAAGACCTTCTGCTGTTCGATGAAGGTGCGCAACCTGCCGTCGATCCGGTCGTACGTCTTTCCCATTTGGCCAACCTCCCTGGTGAGCCCCGGCCCACCGTAGTCGCGCCGGACAACCCCAGCGGTCGGGAGAGGGCCGGCGGACCACCTCGGGGGCCGGCGGACCACCTCGGCGGTGAGCCCGCCGGCGGCGGGGTCGGCGTCCCCACCGCCGGCGTGCGTCACCGCGACACCGGTGGGGTCGGCGTACCCACCGGAGCCGGCAGCACCGCAGGGGCGGTGGCCGCCACGCCCGGCCCGCGCACCGTCAACTCGCTTCGGCGGTACGCAGCCAGACGGCGGTGTCGGGGGGCAACAGGTCACCGTCCACCGGCCGGCTGGCCAGCAGGCGGCTCTGATGCGGCGGAAGCTCCACGGGAGCATCGGAGAGGTTCACCACGCAGGCGAACCCGGGATCGCGGGCGAAGGCCAGTACGCCGTCCGGCGCCGGCAGCCAGCGCAGCGTGCCGTCGCCGAGCGCGGGCAGGGTACGGCGGATCCGGATCGCCTCGCGGTACAGCTCCAGCATCGAGTGCGGATCGTCGGTCTGCGCCTGCACGGTCTGGTCCTTCCAGGCGGCCGGCTGCGGCAGCCAGGGCGGGGTGGAGGCGTCGTCCGGGCTGAACCCGAACGGCGCGGTGTCACCCGACCACGGCAGCGGCACCCGGCAACCGTCCCGGCCGGGGTCGACGAATCCGGAGCGCGGATACATCGGGTCCTGCCGCAGCGCCGGTGGGATGTCCTCGACCTCCCAGAGGCCCAGTTCCTCGCCCTGGTAGACGTAGGCGGCGCCGGGCAGGGAGAGCGAGAGCAGCGCGGCGGCCCGGGCCCGCACCGTACCCAGTTCCAGGTCGGTGTACGTCCCCTCGCGCTTGCTGGCGAAGCTGAACGTGGTGTCGGCCCGGCCGTACCGGGTGACCACCCGGGTCACGTCGTGGTTGGAGAGCACCCAGGTGGCCGGGGCGCCGATCGGGGCGTGCTCGGCGAGGGTGCCGTCGATGCTCTCCCGCAGCTTCGCCGCGTCCCAGGCGCAGGTGAGGAAGTCGAAGTTGAAGGCGGTGTGCAGCTCGTCCGGGCGCAGGTAGTTGGTGAACCGCTGCCGGTCCGGCAACCACACCTCGCCGATCAGCGCGCGCGGCTCGGGATAGCTGTCGGCGATCCGCCGCCAGCTCCGGTAGATGTCGTGCACCCCGTCCAGGTCGTGGAACGGGTGCGGCGCGCCGTCGACCACCTCGGGCAGGGTGGCGTCCTTGAGCAGCAGTGCCGCCGAGTCGATCCGGATGCCGTCCACACCCCGGTCGAACCAGAAGCGGAGGATCTCCTCGAACTCGGCGCGTACCCGTGGGTGGTCCCAGTTGAAGTCGGGCTGCTCGGCGGCGAAGAGGTGCAGGTACCAGTCGCCGGGGGTGCCGTCCGGGTTGGTGGTCCGGGTCCAGGTCTGGCCGCCGAACTCGCCGATCCAGTCGGTCGGCGGCTGGTCCCCGTCCGGGCCGCGCCCGGGACGGAACCAGAAGAGTTCCCGCTCCGGCGCGCCCGGACCGCCGGCCAGCGCGGCCTGGAACCAGGGATGCCGGTCCGAGCAGTGGTTCGGCACCAGGTCGGCGATGATCCGCAGGCCCTGCCCGTGCGCCTCGGCGATCAGCTCCTCGACCTCGGCGAGCGTGCCGAAGACCGGCTCGACGGCCCGGAAGTCGGAGACGTCGTAGCCGGCGTCGGCCATCGGCGACGGATACCACGGACCGAACCAGATGGCGTCGACGCCCAGCCCGGACAGGTAGCCCAGCCGCTTCCGGATCCCGGCGATGTCGCCGACGCCGTCGCCGTTGTCGTCGGCGAAGCTGCGCGGGTAGACCTGGTAGATCACCGCGTCTCGCCACCACCGGCGGTCGCGCTCTGATGTGGACACGAGTACCTGCTTCCTGGATCGGTCCGGCGAGCGTTCCACCGGCACCTGCACCCTGGGCCCGGGGTCGGAGGGTGCGGGGACCTCTGATGTGCCTCGTTTCGTGCCGATGACGATACAAACTCGATTGCGGCACCGCAATAATCCGACAGAACTCTGAAAGATGACGACTTGAGTTCGCCGGCCTCGGCGGGAGGCAGCCGGGTGGCAGAGCCGCGCCGAGCAGGGGCGCCGGTTGTCACGCCGCCGGTGGGCAGGAACCGGAAGTGCCCGGTCAGCCCGGGCGGTCGGCCCGGGCGGGTCGACCGTGCCGCGGTACGACGTGGTGAAGGTTCCCGGCGGCGGTCAGTGCCCGGGTGCCGGCGCGGTCGATCCGCGTACCACCAGTTCGGGTTCGAAGAGCAGCTCGTCGGTGAGCACCCCGACCCCCTCGATCTGGTTCACCAGCAGGTCCACCGCGGCCTGGCCCATCATCTCGATCGGCTGCCGCACGGTGGTCAGCGGCGGGTCGGTGCAGGTCATCAGCGCCGAGTCGTCGAAGCCGACCACCGAGATGTCGGCCGGCACCGACCGTCCCAGCCGGCGGGCCGCCCGGATGGTGCCGAGCGCCATCACGTCGCTGGCGCAGATGATCCCGGTGACGCCGCGCTCGATCAGCTTGCTCGCCGCGACCCGGGCGCCCTCCATGGAGAAGCTGGACCGCTCGACACACTCCTCGTCGTCGGCCCAACCGGCGACGTTCGCCATCGCGGCCAGTTTCCGGCGGGACGGCACGTGGTCGGCCGGGCCCAGCACCAGGCCGATCCGCTCGTGACCGAGCGAGCGCAGGTGCCCGTACGCCTGCTCGACCGCCACCGCGTCGTCGGTCGACACGCAGGGGAAGCCCAACTCGTCGACACCAGCGTTGACCAGTACCACCGGCAGGCCCCGGTCGGTGAGCCGCCGGTAGTGGTCGTGCGGCGCGTCGGCCAGCGCGTACGAGCCACCGGCGAAGATCACTCCGGAGACCTGGTGGTCCAGCAGCATCTCCACGTAGTCCATCTCGGAGATTCCGCCGATGGTCCGGGCGCAGAGCGCCGGGGTGAGCCCGCGCTGGGCCAGCGACCCGGTGACCACCTCGGCCAGGGCCGGGAAGATCGGGTTCTGCAACTCCGGCAGGACGAGCCCGACCAACCGGGCCCGCTCGCCGCGCAGCTTGCTGGGGCGCTCGTAGCCGAGCACGTCCAGCGCGGTGAGCACGGCGACCCGGGTGCTCTCGGAGACGCCGCCCCGGCCGTTGAGCACCCGGCTCACCGTGGCCTCGCTGACCCCGGCCTTCCGGGCCACCTCGGTGAGTCTTCTGGTCACGGCCGCGATAGTACGACAGGTACTTGCAAAAACCGAACCAAAGTTCGCCGGCCTACTGCAACAGTCCGCGCACCGCCGTCTCGATCGCGCGGTGGAACGTCGGATAGGCGTAGATCATCCCGGCCAGCGTCCTCACCGGCACCTCGGCGTGTACCGCCACCGCCAGCGCGCCGAGCACCTCGCCACCGACCGGTCCGGCCGAGGTCGCGCCGACCAGTACGCCCCGGTCGGCGTCGGCGACCAGCTTGATGAAACCCTCGTCGCCCACCTGGTGGATCCAGCCCCGGCTGGACTCGGAGAGCGGGGTGAAGGCGGTCCGGACGTTCAGTCCCCGGTCCCGCGCCTGCCGCTCGGTCAGCCCGACCGCACCCACCTCGGGATCGGTGAAGGTGACCCGGGGCAGTGCCCGGTAGTCCGCCCGCGGCCCGTCGCCGGCCGTGTCGTCGAGTACGCCGGCCCGGCGCAGGATGTCGTCGATCGCGATCCCGGCCTGGTACATCGCCACGTGGGTGAAGGCGCCGTGCCCGGTCAGGTCGCCGACCGCCCAGACCCCGTCGCCGGCCCGCATCCGGTCGTCCGTGGCCACGAACCGTCCCGTCGGATCCAGCCCGACCGTCTCCAGGCCGAGCGTGTCGAGTACGGCCCGCCGGCCGGTGGCGACCAGCAGCCGTTCGGCCCGGAGCTGGTCGCCGTTGGCCAGGTGCACGGTGAAGCCGCTCTCGTCGTGCGCCACCCGTTCGGCCCGGGCTCCGGTGTGCACCGTCACGCCGTCCGCGCGCAGTGCCGCGGCGACCCGCTCCGACGACTCCGGCTCCTCCTGGGCGAGGATCCGCTCGCCCGCCTCCACCATGCCGACCCGGACACCGAACCGGGCCAGCACCTGGGCCACCTCCGCGCCGATCGCCCCACCGCCGAGGATCACCACCGAATCGGGCAGCTCGGCCAGCTCCATCGCGTCCCGGTTGGTCCAGTACGGCGTGCCGGCGAGCCCGGGCACCGGCGGGATCACCGGGGTGGTGCCGGTACCCAGCACGACGCCGACCCGGGCCTGGAACGTCTCGTCGCCGACCCGGACCAGGCCGGGGCCGACCAGTCGGCCGGCGCCCCGGACGAACCGGCCGCCCTTGGAGGTGAACCGCTCGACCCCGGCGTCGTCGGTCCAGCCGGCGGTGGCCTCCTCGCGGATCCGCTTGGCCACGATGCTGAAGTCCGGCTCGACCCGGGCCTGTCCGGCCAGGTGGTCGACCCGGCGCGCCTCGGCCAGCGCGTTCGCGGCCCGGATCATGATCTTGCTTGGCACGCACCCCCAGTACGGACACTCACCGCCGACGAGGTCGCGCTCGATGCCGACGACCGAGAGTCCCGCCGCGGCGAGCCGGTTCGCCGTCTCCTCACCGCCCACGCCCAGCCCGACCACCACCACGTCGACCTCCGCCGTCACGTCCGTGGTCGCGCTCTCGTCGGTCTTCACGTGCGTCCGTTCCTGTTCAGCCATACCGCCAGCTTTCCCGATCCGCCCCCGGCCGGCCAGGTGGATCGGATCACCCGGCGTACCCGGCTCGGGGCGTACGCTGCGGCTGCCCGGCCCGGTCCGGCGGACGGTCGGGCCGGTGCGCGGTCGTGGGAGGGGGCAGCCCGATGATCGACGTCGACGTGCTGGTCGCCGGGTACGGGCCGGTCGGCGGGGTACTGGCCGCGCTGCTGGGCCGGTACGGCGTCTCGACGATGGTCGTCGATCCCGAGGAGGCGCCCGCCGCCCTGCCCCGGGCCGCCGTGCTCGACGCCGAGGCGCTGCGGGTGCTGGTCGGCCTTCCGGGGGTCGCCGACCTCGACCGGTGGGCGGTCGGTATCCGGTGGTCCCGATTCCTCGCCCCCGACCACAGGGTGCTGCTCAGCCTCTCCCCGGTGGAGAGCGGATTCGGGGTGCCGGCGGCGGCGCTGATCGACCAGCCGGCCCTGGAGGCGGCGCTGCGGGCCGGCGTCGCCGGGCTGCCCGGGGTGGCGGTCCGGCTCGGCCGTGCGGTGGCCGCCCTCGAACCGGCCGGCGACCATGTCCGGGTCGGGCTGGACGACGGTACGACCGTACGGGCCCGCTGGGTGGTTGGCTGCGACGGCGCGTCCAGCACCGTACGCCGACTCGCCGAGCTGCCCCTACAGGGCCGGACGTACGCCGTGCCGTGGCTGGTCGTGGACGCCGAGACCGACGAGACCGACGGGGAAGCGTCCACCTCGATGGTGCTCGACCCGCGCCGGCCCCTGGTGACGATGTCCAGCCCCGGCCGGCGCCGCTGGGAGTGGATGCTGCACCCGGACGAGGATCCGACCCAGGTCAGCGAGGTGGATTCGGTCCGCAGGCTGGTCGCCGGGTGGACACCGCCGGAGACGGTCCGGATCCGGCGGGTGGCGGTCTTCACCTTCCATGCCCGGCAGGCGTCGCGGTGGCGCCGCGACCGGATCCTGCTCGCCGGGGACGCGGCGCACCTGATGCCGCCGTTCGCCGCCCAGGGCCTGGCCAGCGGCGTCCGGGACGCGCAGAGTCTCGGCTGGCGGCTCGCCGAGGTGCTGCGGGGGCTCGCCGACGAGGGGCTGCTCGACGGGTACGAGCGGGAACGCCGGCCGCACGTGGCGGAGATGACCCGGGTGAGCCTGGCGGTCGGCCGGGTGTTGCAGACCCGCAGCCGCACCGGGTCGGCGGTACTCCGGTCGCTGATCCGGGCGCTGGCCGCGATCCCCGGGCTGCCGGCGCTGGCCGCTCGGCAGAGCCGGCCGCGACCGGCGCTGCCGAGGGGTGCCGCGGGCGAGCTGCGCGGTGCGGGCCGGATGCTGCCGAACCCGCTGGTGGAGACGGTCGCCGGGCCCGGCCGGCTCGACGACCTGCTCGGCCGCGGCTGGGCGGTGATCGGGGTCGGCTGTGATCCGGCCGCCGTCGCCGACGCCGAGGCGCTCGCCTGGATCGCCGCCCGGGACGCGGTGACCCTGACGACCGGGTCCGCGGACCCGCGACGGCCGGGCAGCCGGTCGATCGGGGACGTCGCCGGTGCGCTCGGCCGGGGGCCGACCGTGCTGGTCGTACGCCCGGACCGGTTCCTGCTCGGCGCCGTGCCGCCGCCGCTGCGCGGCCGGGACCTCGACCGGGCGATACGCGGCCTCGGCGGAAGCTAGCTCCCGCTCCGCCCCGATCTGTCGGCCACCGGGGTCTCGTCTGTCCTGATTTCGGGTACGAGGGCAATCCGTTGTCATCATCTGCCGTAATCAAGTCGTGTCTTTGCAGCAGACGATCGACATCTTGCTGGAATGAGTTCGTCTCGTTACAGTGACCGCACTCACACACGACGCCACACAGCTCCAGGGCCCGGCCATACGGCGGGTGCGGACCAGCCCAAGGCACCGCCACGGTGACGATCCCGCGGATCAGCACAGGTCATGGAGCCACCCGTTCCCGAAGGGATGGACAGATGTCCGTACCGCAGTACCGGAAGGCCGCGGCGCTGGCGCTCGTGGCCGGCCTGGGACTCAGCCTCACGGCATGCTCCACGAAGAGCGACGACGGCGACTCGAACGCCGGCGGCAAGGTCACCATCACGGTCGACTGCCAGCCGGTCGGCTCCCAGAAGGAGCTGTTGCAGAACTGGAACGCCGACGTCGCCGAGTTCCAGCGGCAGAACCCCGACATCGTCATCAAGAGCGTGAGCGTCGGCGAGCAGTGCAACAACCCGCCGGACTTCACCGCCCGGCTCGCCGGCGGCACCGTGACCGACGTGTTCTACGGGTACATGACCGACCTGCAACAGGTGCTGGACTCCGGTCAGGCGATGGACATCACCGAGTACGCCAACAAGGAGAACGTGCCGACCTGGGACAGCGTCGACCCGGCCCTCAAGGAGGTCTTCACCGACGGCGGCAAGCTCTACGCCGTACCGGTGAAGAACTACTCGATGGGGCTGGTCTACAACAAGGCGCTCTTCCAGCAGGCCGGGCTGGACGTGAACAACCCGCCCAAGACCTGGGCCGACGTCCGGGCCGCCGCCAGGAAGATCTCCGCGCTCGGCAACGGCGTCGCCGGATACTCGGAATACAGCGCCGGCAACACCGGAGGCTGGCACTTCACCGCCCTGCTCTACTCCCAGGGCGGCCAGGTCCTGACCCCGGACGGCAAGAAGGCCGACTTCAACAACCCGATGGGCCGGCAGGTCCTGCAGAACCTCAAGGACATGCGGTACGGCGACAACAGCATGGGCGCCCGCCAACTGCTCCAGTGGGGCGACCTGCTGACCAACGCCGCCGCCGGCAAGGTCGGCATGTTCATCGGTGCGCCCGACTCCACCCAGGCGATCGTCAGCCAGTTCCAGGGCAAGTTCCAGGACTGGGCGATGGCGCCGATGCCCGGCCAGGACGGCCCGGCGAAGGGGACGCTCGGCGGCGGCGAGGGCTACTTCTTCAAGAAGGGCCTCTCCCCGGAGCAGGTCAAGGCCGGCCTGAAGTGGATCGCGTACCAGAAGCTGACCCCGGGCAAGGGCCAGTTCGACTACGTACGCGCCAAGCCGCAGAACTACCCGGTCGGGCTGCCGCAGCCGCTGCTCTTCGCGAACGGCAGCGAGGCGCAGAAGCAGGAACTCGAACTGCGCAAGGCGAACGCCAACCTCGACACCGCGAACTTCGCGCTCTTCGAGGCGACCCCGGTCCCGATCAAGGGTGAGCCGCGCAACGCGCAGGCGATCTACGCGGTGCTCGACGCGGCGATGTCCGGGGTGTTGACGAACCCGAACGCGAACGTCGACGCGCTGCTCAAGACGGCCGAGGAGAAGGTCAACCAACTGCTGGCCGCCGAGAGCTGAGCCCGACGGGGTGGGGGCCGACGGCACCGGTCCCCATCCCGCCGCCGCACCGTACGGTCACCGACTTTGGAGTTGCCTTGGCGATCACCACCGCCCCGGGTACCACCAGACCGGGTCGTCCCGCCCGGCCGTACCCGGCACCGCCACGGCCCAGCAGCGGCCTCGGCCGGAAGATCCGGGACAACCTCACCGGGCACGCGTTCCTGATCGGCGCGGTCGCCTGCTTCGCCGTCTTCTCCTGGTACCCGATGATCCGCGGCGTCGTGATGAGCTTCCAGCGCACCCGACGGGGCGAGACCACCTGGGTCGGCTGGGACAACTACCTGCGGATCCTCGACGACCCGAGCTTCTGGCCCGCCTGGAAGAACACCATCTACTTCACGGTGCTGGCGCTCGTCCTCGGCTACGCGGTGCCGTTCTTCGTGGCGATCCTGCTCAACGAGTTCCGGCACGCCAAGGGGTACCTGCGGATCCTGGTCTACCTGCCGGTGATGCTGCCGCCGGCCTCGGCACTCTTCCTCTTCAAGTACTACGCCTACGACCCCAGCGAGGCCGGGCTCTTCAACGCGGTCCTCAGGGCGCTGCACCTGCCGACCTCGGAGTGGATGCAGTCGCCGGAGATGACGATGCCGGCGATGGTGATCGCCTCCACCTGGATGAACATGGGCAGCGCGGTGCTGATCTATCTGGCGGCGTTGCAGAACATCCCCGGCGAACTCTACGAGGCCGCCGAGCTGGACGGCGCCGGGATCTGGCGGCGGATCGTCAACGTCACCGTCCCGCAGACCCGGCTGATCCTCCTGCTGCTGGCGATGCTCCAGATCGTCGCCACCATGCAGCTCTTCATCGAGCCGCTGATCCTCGCCAACGGGGCGGGCGCGGAGGACTCGGCGACCTCGGTGGCGTACCTGATCTACCAGCACGGGTTCTTCCAGAACGACCTCAACGGCGCGGCGGCGCTCGGCGTGATCATGCTCGTGGTACTGGCCGGCTTCTCCGCCGTCTACGCCCGACTGACCGCGAAACAGGACTAGGACAGGCGAGACATGGCACAGGACTCCGGCACCCGGACCCTCATCTCCCCCGCCCAGCTCCGCCGGGGACGCGGCAGGATCGTCTACTGGACGCTGCTCACCGTCGTGGTGGTGGTGTTCACGCTGGTCTTCCTCGGTCCGCTCTACTGGATGGTCACCGGAGCGCTAAAGTCCGGCCAGGAGATCGCCCAGACCCCGCCGACACTCTTCCCGCGCGACCCGCAGCCGCAGAACTACGTCGACGCGTGGAACAACCTGGACCTGGCGAAGCTGCTCTTCAACACGTTCTACTACGCGGCCGGGGCGCTGCTGTTCCAGCTCGTCCTGGACACCGCGGCGGCGTACTCGCTGTCGAAGCTGCGGCCGGTCTTCGGCAACGCGATCCTCGGCCTGATGCTGGCGACGCTGATGATCCCGGCGATGGTCCTGATCGTTCCGCAGTACGTGACCGTGATCGACCTGCCGATCCTGCACATCAACCTGCTCGACTCGCCGTTCGCGATCTGGCTGCCCCTGGTCGCGAACGCCTTCAACATCTTCCTGCTGAAGCGCTTCTTCGACTCGATCCCCGAGGAGCTGATGGCGGCGGCCCTGATGGACGGTGCGACGCCGCTGCGGACGCTCTGGTCGATCATCCTGCCGATGTCGCGCCCCATCCTCGGGGTGGTCTCCATCTTCGCCGTGACGGCGGTCTGGAAGGACTTCCTCTGGCCGAAGCTGGTGATGCCGTCGCCGGAGACCCGTACGGTCAGCGTCGGCATCTACGCCTTCTCCGGCGGTACCCCGATGAACGTCGTGATCGCCGCCTCGGTGATCGCGGCGATCCCGACCGTGGTCATCTTCCTGATCTTCCAGCGCAACATCATGTCCGGCCTGACCACCGGCAGCATCAAAGGCTGACCAGGGGCAGCATCAGGGGACAGCCAGCCGCTCCGCCACCCCGCGCCCGGTCCGGGGTGGCGCCCCGGGTGCCACCACCGGAGTGCCGGTCGAGGTCACCAGGGCCCGGGCGGCGACCGCCGCCCGGCGTCGGCGCGGCACCACGGCCCGGCCGGCGAAGACGTCGTACCCGGCGGCGACCACCTCGTCGAGGATTCCGCCGTAGAGCAGGTAGGCGGTGCGGATGCAGGACTGCGAGGCCGGGGCGAGCAGCGTCACCCCGGGCGCCGCGGCGACGTAATGCCGCCGGGCTCGGCTCACCTCGTACTCGATCAGTTGCCGGATCCGGGGTGTGGCCCGCCCCCGCCGCGCCGCCGCGACCAGGTCGGCCGGGGTGACCCCGAACCTCGCCAGGTCCTCGGCCGGCAGGTAGACCCGGCCCCGCTCCAGGTCCTCGGCGACGTCGCGGATGAAGTTGGTGAGCTGGAAGGCGAAGCCGAGCTGCCGGGCCGGCTCCCGGGCGGCGGCCGGGTCGGCGCTGCCCAGGATCGGCAGCATCATCGTGCCGATCGCCGCCGCCGAACCCGCCATGTATTCGAGCAGGTCGGCGTAGCGGGGATAGCTGGTCACGGTCAGGTCCATCGCCATGCTGCGCAGGAACGCCGCGAAGTCCGCCCGGTCGAGGTCGAAGACCGCGATGGTGTGCAGCACGGCCGGCAGCAGCGGATCGGTCACCGGCTCGCCCCGCAGCCCGGCGAGGAACCGGTCCGACCAGTCGGCGAGCCGGGCGCTCCGGACCGGGGTCGGGAGTTCCTCGGTCCGGTCCACGATCTCGTCGGCGTACCGGGTGAAGCCGTAGAGCGCGTGCACGTGCCGCCGTTTCCAGGCGGGCAGCAGCCTGGTCGCGAGATAGTAGGTCCGGCCGTGCCGTTTGTGCAGCTCACGGCAGCGCTCATAGGACCCGCCGAGACTGGTGTCCACCGACCCTCCAGGAGTATCGACGCATCAATCGACGCAACTCGTATGCCTCAGGGTACGCTCGACCGACTCCGGCTGCTCGGGATCGCGGCCCGGCCAGGCGCCAACAAGGGATCTTTCAGCTACAAAATCGGCAGAAGGATGCCTCCGGCGACCTGAGGCGCAGGATGATGGTCGATCCAGGAGGTGATCGGGTGCGAACCGTGAGTGGACGGACCGACCGGGTGGTGGTGGTCGGCGCCGGGCTCGGCGGCCTCGCCTGCGCCCTGCACCTGGCCGGCGCCGGCCGCCAGGTCACCGTGCTGGAGCGCGAGGCCGTGCCGGGCGGACGGGCCGGCCGGCTCACTGTCGACGGATACGAGTTCGACACCGGGCCGACCGTGCTGACCATGCCCGACCTGATCGCCGAGGCGCTCGGCGCGGTCGGCGAGGAGCTGCACGACTGGCTCGACCTCGTCCCGCTCGACCCGGCGTACCGGGCGCACTATCCGGACGGGTCCACCCTGGACGTCCTCACCGACACCGCACGGATGGCCGGGGAGATCGCCCGGGTCTGCGGCCCCCGGGAGGCCGACGGCTACCTGCGGTTCGTCGACTATGCCCGCCGGCTCTGGCAGCTCGAACGCGCGGACTTCATCGACCGCAACCTGGACCGCCCGACCGACCTGCTCACCGCCAACCTGGTCCGGCTGGTCGCCGCCGGTGCGTTCCGGCGACTGCAAACCAAGATCGACCAGTTCTTCGCCGACCCGCGTACCCGGCGGATCTTCTCCTTCCAGGCCATGTACGCCGGCCTCGCCCCACACGACGCGCTCGCCATCTACACGGTGATCTCCTACCTCGACTCGGTCGCCGGGGTGTACTTCCCGCGCGGCGGCATCCACGCCGTCTCCCGGGCCCTGGCCGGCGCCGCCGAAAAGCACGGCGTGCAGATCCGCTACGGCAGCACGGTCGACCGGGTGGAGACCTCGGCCGGCCGGGCCACCGGGGTACACACCGCCGACGGCTCGTTCGTCCCCGCCGACGTGGTGGTACTCAACCCGGACCTGCCGGTGGCATACCGTGACCTGCTGCCCGACGGGGCGGCACCGCGCCGGCTGCGCTACTCGCCCTCCTGCGTCGTGCTGCACGTCGGCGCCCGGCAGGGCTACCGGGGCATCGCCCACCACAACATCCACTTCGGGCGGGCCTGGCGGCGCACCTTCGACGAGGTGATCCGGCGCGGCGAGCTGATGTCGGACCCGTCGCTGCTGGTCACCAACCCGAGCCGGACCGACCCGTCGACGGCACCGGCCGACCGGCACGGCTACTACGTGCTCGCCCCGGTGCCGAACCTCGACCGGGGCGCCGGGCTGGACTGGCGGGGCGACCTGCCGCAGCGGTACGCCGACGACCTGCTGGTCACCCTGGAACGCCGGGGCTACGTCGGGCTGGCCGAGAGCGTCGAGGTGCTCCGGATCGTCACCCCGGCCGACTGGGCCGACGCGGGGATGGCCGCCGGTACGCCGTTCGCGGCCGCGCACAGCCTGTGGCAGACCGGCCCGTTCCGCCCCGGCAACCTGCACCGCGACCTGCCGAACGTGGTGTTCGTGGGCTCCGGCACACAGCCCGGGGTGGGCGTGCCTATGGTGATGATCTCCGGGAAGCTCGCCGCCGCCCGGGTGACTGGAGGTGGCCAATGACAGCCGACCGCGACACGTCGGGCCGGGGCGAGGGCGCGCAGCGGCCGGAGTACGGCGGGGAGCGGGACCGCCCGACCGACCGGGAACGGCACCTGGTGGAGCTGGTCGACGAGGCCGGCGCCCCGCTCGGTGCCCGTACCGTCGACGAGGCGCACCGGTCGCCGGGCCAGCTCCACCGGGCCTTCTCCGTACTGCTGGTCGACCGGGCCGGGCGGATCCTGCTCCAGCAGCGGGCCGCCGCCAAGACCCGGTTCCCGCTGCGCTGGGCCAACACCTGCTGCGGGCACCCGGAGCCCGGCCAGTCGCTCGGCACCGCCGCCGGCCGGCGACTGCGCGAGGAACTCGGCATCGAGGCGGTACCGCTGACCGAGATCGGGGTCTACCTCTACCGGGCCGAGGACCCCGGCAGCGGCCGGGTCGAGTACGAGTACGACCACGTGCTCCGGGGCGACTTCGACGCCGACCGGGCGGTGCTGCCCGACCCGGACGAGGTGGCCGACCTGCGCTGGGTACACCCCGACGAGCTGCGGGCCGGGCTCGACGCCGACCCGGAGGCGTACGCGCCGTGGCTGGCTGGGGTGCTCAGCCGGCTGACCGGCCCGGCGCAGTCGCCTCCCCCCGATGCACCGTCCGGGCCACCGCGCCGGTCGGGCAACCGCGGCCGGTGGGAGCAGGTCCCTGCCCCCACGGGTCAGGAGGAGAACCCGGCGGAGCGGTCGGGTGGCCGATGACGCGCTGAGCGCCGGTGCTGTCGCGCGGCGGCTCGGCATCGCCGTCACCACCCTGCGGAGCTGGCACCGGCGATACGGACTGGGCCCGAGCCGGCACGTCCCGGGGCAGCACCGGCGGTACAGCGTCGAGGACCTCGACCGGCTGGACGTGATGCGCCGGCTGACCGCCGAGGGGATCGCCCCGGCCGAGGCGGCGCACTGGGCGCGCTGGGGCACCGTACCCGGGAAGCAGCCGGACCGGGCGGTGCCGGTGGCGCGGGCCGGTGGCGGCACGGTGATCGCGGTGGGCCGGTCCGGGCCGGCGGCCCGGGGCCTGGCGCGGGCGGCGATGCGACTCGACCCGCTGGCGATGCGTGCCGGCATCAGCTCGGCGATCGAGGCCGACGGCGTCGTCGCCGCCTGGGAGCGGGTACTCCGGCCGGTGCTGGCCGGCATCGGTGACCGGCACGCCGCCAGCGCGGCGTTCGTCGAGGTGGAGCACCTGCTCTCCCGCTGTGTGTCGGAGGCGCTGGCCGCGGTGCCCCGACCGCCGGCCGGCGCGTCGCCACCCCGGATCCTGCTCTCCTGCGCCGACGAGGAGCAGCACAGCCTGCCGCTGGAGGCGCTCGCCGCCGCGCTCGCCGAGGCGGGGGTGCACTGCCGGCTGCTCGGCGCGCGGGTGCCGGTGACGGCCCTGGTCGAGGCCGTGGCCCGGACCGCCCCGCAGGCCGTGGTGGTCTGGTCACAGCGACCGGCGACCGGCGACCCGGCCCAGCTCGACGCGGTGCGGGCCGGCGCCTGGCCGCCGCCGCTGCTGGCCGCGGCCGGGCCCGGCTGGCCGTCCGAGCTGCTGCCTTCCGGGGTACGCAGGCCGGCGACGTTGGCCGAGGCGGTGGCGATGCTACGGGACGTACCCGGATCTTCAGGGCGCTGACCCGGCTACCGAGCATTCGGGACATCGCCACCGTACGCACTCCGCTAACGTGGGGCAGCCGTAACCCGAAATCCCCTCGGGAGCCGCCCGATGACCCGACGTACGGCGCTCGCCGCCGGCCTCGTCCTGCTGGTGCTGCTGTCCACCGGATGCGCGAACCAGCAGCCGGCGCCGGCCAGGTCACCGCTGCCCTATCCGCCGATTCCCCAGGTGACCGCGACGGCGACCCCCGCACCGACCCAGCCGCCGGCCAAACCGAGCCGGAAGAAGCCGGCCCCCAGAGGCACCGTCGGCCCGCTGAACACCCAGCGGCTGACCGGGGTACGCGGGGTCGCGCTGACCTTCGACGACGGGCCGCATCCACAGTGGACGCCGAAGGTGCTCGACCAGCTCCGCAGGGCCGGGGTCCGGGCCACCTTCTGCGTGGTGGGAGTGAAGGTCCGCAAGTATCCGGCGCTGGTACGGCGGATCGTGCGCGAGGGCCACACGCTCTGCAACCACAGCTGGCAGCACGACCTGAAGCTGGGCACCCGGAGCGCGGCGCAGATCCGGGCCGACCTGCGCCGGACCAACCAGGAGATCCAGCGGGCGGTGCCCGGGGTCAAGGTGCGGCACTACCGGCAACCGGGCGGCAAGTGGACCCCGGCCGTCGTCGGAGTGTCCCGGGCCCTCGGCATGAAGCCGCTGCACTGGGACGTCGACCCGGTGGACTGGGACGACACCAGCACCTCGGAGATCAGCCGGCGGGTGGCCCAGCAGGCCCGGCCCGGCTCGATCGTGCTGCTGCACGACGGTGGCGGTGATCGAAGTCGCACCCTCGGCGCCTGTCCCCAGGTGATCAGCTCGCTGAAGCGGAAGTACGGGATAACCCGGCTGAGGTGAGGTGGTTTAGGGGACTTTGTCCGATGGGCAATACCGGTTTGGTCGGGCGGCTGGCCATCACGTATGCTTTCGGAGCCTCCGGCGGGGCCGGATGGGAGCACAGCCGCTGAAGTTGTCATGTGCAATGATGGCGGGGCCGCCCTCATCGTCTAGCGGCCCAGGACGCCGCCCTTTCAAGGCGGTAGCACGGGTTCGAATCCCGTTGGGGGCACGACCCCGGTCTCGGCCGGGGACAGCAGTAAGAGCAAGGTCCTGTGGAGCAGTTGGAGTGCTCGCCGCCCTGTCAAGGCGGAGGTCGCGGGTTCAAGTCCCGTCAGGACCGCCAGCGCCGCTCGCCGCGCGTCCAACGCGCGGCGGTCTGCGTTTCGGCCCGGATGATCGGGACGGCAGCGGGTAGGCCGGACCGGTAACATGTGCCGAGTAACCCGGCCAGGTAGCTCAGTTGGTACGAGCGTCCGACTGAAAATCGGAAGGTCGGCGGTTCGACCCCGCCCCTGGCCACATAGCCTTTCGCCGGGCTATCAGAGCGGCCCCCACCAGCGGAAACGCCGGACGGGGGCCGCTCTATTTTCGCACCGGGTGACCGCCGCCGGTGAGGGGATCGCGTAGCGTTTGGCCGGCCCGAGCAGGCCGGACGCTACCCGCTACCCGGATCAGTCGCTGGGTGCGGCGCGGCGGCGGAGCCGGGTGAGGTCGTTGGCGAGCAGGGCGAAGAGCGCGAGCAGGGCGGCGAGGCCGGTACTGACCAGGATGGCGAAGCCGCGCTCGGCACCGTCCGGCGCCAGCACGATGCCGAGTACCGCCGCGACGGCCGCGACCAGCACCATCCCGAACCGGCCCATCCGGGCCAGCAGCACCGCCCGGGCCAGCCGGGCCGGATCGGGGGACCCGGTGCCGGGGCCACGGCGGGCGTACCAGGCGGCGGTGGCGATGGTGCCGGCGCCGAGCATGCCGGCCAGCCCGACAACCGCCCAGGGCAGCCCGATCCGGTCGACCCCGGAGCGGCCCGCCGCCAGGCCCGCGCGGGCGACCAGGGCCGACACCAGCACCGCCAACAGGTACGACAACGCGATCACGAGCAGTCGACGCCGTGCTGCACGCCCGTCGATGCGGGTCACGGTGGGATCGTCGGGCATGTGGAACTCCTTCCCGCACCGCCGTCGCCCCCGGCGCGGACCGGATCGGCCGCGCGAACAGCGTTTCCGGTCGATGCTAGTGCCGGGGAGCCAGCACCGGCCTCGACACCCATTGATGATCTACCGCTCGGCGCAGGGATCGACCGCCCGCCGATGCAAAGCTGCACAGCTCAGCAGCAGCCGGTATGGTCCCGGCGTATGGGACAGGAGACTACGAACGCCTCCGACATCCAGCAGGACACAGGCACCTACTCCGTGCGCAGCAGCCTCCGTGTCCCGGGCCCGGCAGACCGGGCCTTCGCTGCTTTCACGGAGGGTCTCGCCGACTGGTGGGTGAAGGAATACACCTGGTCGGGCCCGCAGAAGCTGGCCAAGCTCGGCATCGAGCCCGGTAGCGGCGGGATGCTGTACGAGATCGGTCCGCACGGGTTCCGCTCCGACTGGGGCCGGGTGCTGGACTGGCAGCCGCCCCGCCGCCTGGTCTTCAACTGGCAGATCGGTCCGGACCGGGCACCTGTGCCCGACCCGGACCAGGCCAGTGTGGTGGAGGTGCGGTTCGCGCCGCAGGCCGACGGGACCACCCTGGTCGAGGTGGAACACCGGGACTTCGACCGGCACGGCGAGGCCGCCGAGGGCTACCGCGAGGCGCTCACCGCCGGCTGGCACGAGCTGCTCTCCCGGTACGCGAGCGCGGTCGGGAACGCCGCCGAGCAGGATTGACGACTCCGCAGCCGACGGCTGTCGGTCACCCGGATCCCGGCGGGCTCGACTTCGACGTCACCCCGGCCGACTGGATCCGCTCCAGATAGGCCCCGGCGCCGGTCAGCCAGGTTTCCACGTCCACCAGGTTGAGTGCGGCGGCCCGGGATTCGCCTGCCGCCAGCACATCCCGTACCCGGGTGTCGAAGTTCTCCGGGGGCGGCGGTGCGCAGACCCGCCGGCCGAGCCGGCCCGCGGCCAACTGCTCGGCCAGGTCGGCGTAGCCGCGCCGGAGCCGACCGGCGAGGTCGTCGAGCGGGGCGGCGGCGTCCTCCACCCGGGTCAGCCGGGCGTGCGCGCCACGGCGCAGCCGGGACACCGCGCCGAGCTGCAGGTGCTGGCCGGCGGCGAGCGCGGCCTGCCAGTTGACCGGCGGCAGCCGGGGGTCGTCCCGCTCCAGCTGGTACTGCAGGAACGACGCCTCGGCGAGAATCCACGCCTGCCGGGCCGCACCGAGCGCATCCTGCCGGGACGGCCGGCCCGCCAGGGTCCGGGTGACCTCCTCGGCCGCGGCGGCGCTGACCGCCAGATACCGGGCGATGGAGCGGCGCAGTTCCCCGCTGCCGCCCTTCGGCCAGATCAGCAGGCCGGCCAGTACCCCGACCACCGAGCCGATCGCGACGTCCAGCAGCCGCACCCCGGCGATCTGTAGGTTCGCCGGACCGGCCTGGGCGAAGACCATCACGAACAGCACGGTGAAGAGCGACTGCCCCCAGAGCTGCGGCAGCAGCGGCCCGATCGTGAAGGTCAGCACCATCGCCACCGGCAGGGCCGCCAGCAGCAGCTCCGGGACCTCGCCCGCGCCGTACAGCAGCAGGCTGCCGACGGCGGCGCCGAGCAGGGTACCCAGCAGCACCGG
Source organism: Plantactinospora veratri (assembly GCF_036421995.1). NCBI lineage: Bacteria > Bacillati > Actinomycetota > Actinomycetes > Micromonosporales > Micromonosporaceae > Plantactinospora > Plantactinospora veratri. The sequence continues at coordinate 166,327 of NZ_JAZGQL010000020.1, read as the reverse complement.
GCGCAGCGCGCTGCGGGTGTCGACGGCCGAGGTCCGGATCAGGGTGAGGATCGCCAGCAGTACCCAGAACCCGTGGTTGAGGTGCAGGAAGCCGGCGACCACCCGGGCGGCGGCCAGGGCGAGGGAGACCCGTACCGCCCCTTGCAGGTAGACCGAGCGGGTCGTCAGGTGGAACCGGAACTGCTGCCAGTAGAGCGCGAACGGCGAACGGTGGGCGTACCAGAAATCGTCCAGGCCCGGCCCGCCGGGCGACCGGGCCGGCGGGCGCAACCCGACGGCGATCCGGGCCGCGACGCCGAACCCGTAGACCTCGGCGGCGACCCGCAGGCTGACCGCCTCCCTGCGCAGTTGTGCCGGGCCGGCGGCGTCGGTCGGCGGCGCCGGTACGGTCGGCGGCCGGTCGTAGAGGTCCTTGATCCGGGCCTCCAGTTCGGTCAACCGGATGATCTCGACCGCCCCTGCCCCGCCGCACAGCGTCCGGGCGGCCGCGTGCAGCACCTCCGCCGACTGCCGCAGCAACCCGGCCAGCTCGTCGTCGCTGAGGTCGCCGAGTTCGTCGGCGATCCGGTCCAGGTGGTGGAGGAGTTGGCGCAGCAGCCGGTCGCCGTGCCGAAGCGCCCGGTCGCGCGGCCCGGCCGATGCCGGCCGTTGGGTCGGCGGGATCCGGGCCAGCCACACCCCGTCCATCGCCCGCTCGGACGCCTCCTGCCGCCGGGATATCTCGGCCCGGTCGACCGGCACCCCGGCGGGCAGCCCGGCCAGCAGGTCGAGGCACCGGTACACCGAGTGGGCCGCCTCGCCGAGGCGCTGCCGGTAGCCGGGCGGTGTCGGATCGGGCCAGAGCACCAGCTCGGCGGTGATCAGCAGAGCCACCCCGAGCGTCACCCCGCCGAGCCGGGACGGCAGGGTGTCCGGTTGGTACGGCGGGAACGACGCCGCGATGTAGAAGAGTTGCAATCCGGTGGCGAGGCCGAGGATCCGTGGCCCGCCCACTCCGGCGAACGGGATGACGAAGCCGACCACCAGCATGCCGGCCGCCGCGACCCAGGTGTTGACGGCGAGGAACGTCCCGACGGTGACCAGGAGCCAGGCGACCGGCAGTGCGGCGAGCAGGGTACGGGCCCGCTGGGTGGGACCGCCGGGCACCTGGGAGATGAAGCCGGTCGCGATCGCCCCGAAGAGGGTGTAGAGCCCGAGCAGCGGGTTGCCGAGCCCGTACGTGCCGCCGAAGAGTCCGGCGGCGGCGACCAGTGCGAGCCGGGCGCCCCGGCGGAGCACCCGGTACTCCGGGTCCCGCCGGCGCAGCCACTGCACGACGCCGATCCTGGTCATGGGTGCCCTCTGCCGCCGCTCGGGGCCGGGCCGCCGAGCGGGGCGCGGCGGAGGTCAGGGCAGCGGCGTCTCGCGGCCCCCGTGGCCGCCCGCCCTCACCCTCTCACCTCCGTCGGCGCCCCGCCGACGCTTTCCGACGTCCGACGGTCGGGCTGGTCGGGACGGTCAGGCGGACGAGAGCGGGGTGGACCGGCCGGGGTTGAGTCCGGTGCCGCCGAGGTCGGCCCGCCGACCCGCCGCCGCGCCCTGCTCCAGACCGCCGCCTAGCAGCCGGCGCGGTGCGGCCGTACGCAGTCGTGGGTAGGCCTCGGCGAGGCGCCGGTCGACCCGGTTCGACCGGTCGGCGAGGACCAGGGCCATCGAGGGGGCACCGGACGGGGCTGCGGAGGCGGCGGCCGCCTCGGCCCGGCGCAACCGCCCGGCGACCGCCGCGGCGAAGCCGGCCAGCCAGGACCGGCGGAACGCGGCCGGATGGTCGCCAGGGGGTACCGGTGCGACCGAGATGCCGTGCGCGGCCTGCACCAGCAGCGAGGTGAAGAGCACCTCCACCCGTTCCAGGTCGCTGGCGAAGCCGAACAGGTGCATGACGAACCCGCTGTCGCCGCGTCGGCGTACCGACCGGCAGCGCAGCGCGTCGGCGACCCCGGCCAGCAGACCCACCTTGTCCAGGGCGTACGGGGCGGGGATGTCGACGATCCGGTCACCGACCGGATCGGTGCCCGGGTCGCGGGCGGCGAGCAACGCCCGGTCGACTCCGTACCGCGCGATCAGTTCGGTCGCCTTGGCGTTGAACGCCTCGGCCTCGGCCGGCGTGCAGGCCGGGTCCTCCGCCTTGGCCAGCAACTTGCGGATTTTGCTGAGCATCGCGTCGGACATGCACCAGAGCTATCACACCGGCCGGGCGGGTGCCCCCTGGACAAACCGGCCGAGGAGCATGCAAAGATGGACGTCGATGAAGGCTTTATCCGGCACGGTGCCGCAGCGTTGCGACGGCCGACCCGGCGAGGGTGAGCAGGCAGTCCGGCAGTTGCCCGTCGGCGAGGGCGGCACCGAAGAGCGCGGCTCCCGTGTCGCCGTCGGCGTTCGCGTACGCGCTGACGAACCGGGCCACCCAGCGCGCGTCGTAACCCGCCTCGTCGATGCCGGGGAAGTCGAGGGTCCACGCGCCCCGGGGCACACCGTCGCCGACCATGGTGGCGGCGAGGCACCAGGCCACCTCGTAGGCACCGGCGACACCGGACCGGTCGACCACCGCGTCGAACGTGCCGACCACGCCGTCGCTGTCACCGGCCAACGCGGAGGTGAGCACCGCGGTGGCGTCATCCAGCGTCTCCTGCGGAACGTCCGTCACGTGCGGAAGGGTATGCCGCCAGGTCAAGCAGCGTCTGACAAACGGCATGAATGCTGCTTAACCAGGATGATAGTGCTCCTCGATCGGCAATTGGCGGTCGACCGCGGGCGCGCGCCGGAACGAGGCGCGCTAATCTGCGCAACGGATCTCCGGGGAGGAAGGACACCCCATGCTCGTATTCCGCGGCACCCGCCGCGCCGCCCTGTCCGCCGCGGCCTGTGCGGCACTGCTGCTTGCTGGCTGCGGTTCGGACGGCGACGGCGAGGCCGGGCAGGCCGAGCAGACCCAGCCGACCCAGGTCCGGCTGTACGGCACGGACGGCAACATGCAGAACTCCTTCAAGGCGGAGTTCGACCAGCAGACCGGTCTGCTCAAGGGCATGAAGGGCACCACGCCGCTCACCCCGCTCTCCGAGGACTTCAAGAACCGGCTGTTGCGGAAGGACCCCAAGCTTTCCGACTTCCTCTACGCCGCCGAGTCCTACGACGCCGTCGCGATCAGCGCGATCGCGGCGCAGCTCGCCGGCTCCACCGACCCGGCCGAGATCGCCAAGCAGATCGTCGGGGTCACCACCGGGGGTGAACGCTGCGACTCGATCGCGGCCTGCCTGCAACTCGCCCGGAACGGCACCGATGTCGCCTACCGGGGCGTCTCGCTGAACCGGGGCGGCTTCACCGACATCGGCGAGCCCTCCACGGCGAGCTACGCCACCCTGCACTTCGGCAGCGACGATCAGCTCGACAACGGCAAGACCGAATTCCTCGGCGCCGGTGACGAGTCCACGGCCAGCGCCAAGAAGCCGCCACCCGGCAAGAAGCAGACGAAGGCGGTCGAGCAGCGCAGCGGTGCGCCGCTGAAGCTCGGCGGACTGCTGCCACGCACCGGCGACCTGGCGCTGGCCTACCCGCCGATGGCGGCGGCCGCGACGCTGGCTATCGACGAGGTCAACACCGCCGACGGCGTACTCGGCGAGCCGGTGGTCTGGGTCGACGGCGACGACGGCACCGACCCGGCCGTCGCGAAGGCGACGGTCGCGCAGCACGTACGCGCCGGGGTGCACGTGATCATCGGAGCCGGTGGCTCCGGCATCTCCCGGGCGGTACTGCCGGACGTGATCGCCGCCGGGTTGGTGCTCTTCTCGCCGAGCAACACCGACGCCGGGCTCAGCACGGTGGACGACAAGGGGCTCTACTTCCGTACCGCCCCGTCGGACATCCTCCAGGGGCGGGCGCTCGCCGACATGATCCTGCGGGACGGGCCGAACCGGATCGCGCTGGTCGCCCGGCAGGACTCGTACGGCGAGGGCCTCCAGGGCAACGTCCGGGCCGAACTGGAGCGGGCCGGGCACGGCTCGGACCAGGTGCGGCTCTTCAACTACGAGGTGAAGCCCGGGCCCGACGCGCCGCCGGTGGACTTCGCCAAGGGCGCCCAGGAGATCAAGCAGTTCGGCGCCGACGCGATTCTGGTGATCGGATACGGCGAGTCGGCGAGGGTCATCGAGGCGCTCGCCGCCGCCGGGGTGAGCATCCAACAGCAGTAGCCCGCCCCGAGCGGCGCCGCCCCGGGTTCCGCCCGGCAGACCGCCGGAGTGGCACACTTCCGGGAGTCGCCGGGTGGGCTCGTCGCCCTAGCGTTACCCCTGTGCCCGACGGTCCCGTCGGGCACAGGGAAACCGGGGAGGTACGAGATGAGCTACGACGGCGACCCCAGCGCACTGGATGACGCCCTTCCGGAGCACGAACTGCCCGGCGTCGACGACCAGCAGGGTTTCGGCCCGGCGGTGGAGCTCACCCCGGACCCGCTCTCCTCGGACCCGCTGGCGCCCGACCGGCCGGAGATCGGCGACGAGCCTCCGCCGGTCACCTCCGTCGTCACGCACTACGCGGGCGGCATCACCGAGGTCGCCACCGACCTCGACGGCGACGGCTACGCCGAGTTGCTCGAGTTCGACGTCAACGGCGACCGGGTGGCCGACGTGCGCTACCAGGACACCGACTGGGACGGCCGGCTGGACAGCGTCGAGCGGGACTCCGACCTGGACGGTCGGGTCGACCAGGTGCTGGAGGACAACGACGGGGACGGCCGGGTCGACTCGGTGGTCACCGACACGAACCGGGACGGCGCGGTGGACCGGGTGGTGGCGGACGCCGACTTCGACGGGCGGCCGGACACCTGGATGACCGACAGCGACTTCGACGGGCGGCCGGACGAGATCCGGGTCGACTCCGACGAGGATGGTCGGGCCGATCGGCTGATGGTGGACACCGACCACGACGGCACCGTCGACCAGGTCAACTACCAGGACCGGCAGACCAACCCGTACGTCACGAACTGATCGCGCGGTTCGCCCGGCGGCGCGTACCGCGCGGGCGGCGCCGCGCCCGATCCGCCCGGCTTGGCCACCTCTGCCCTGGTCGACCCGGGTGTTGCCGCACCCCGATCGGCATGTTCGGGGGCCCATGGGGGTAGTGCGAGGTGGCACAGTGCGGTAGTCGTGTCGGGGAGGTTCGAGGTTCTCGTGGGTGTCCGGGCGGCACGCGGACCGAGGGTTCCGGCGTGGCCAGAAACTTCAAGCTGACGGAAGGGCAACAGATGAGCGAGTCGCAGGAGACCGTCGACACCCGCGGTGACGAACGGATCGAACTGCTCCGGGCGGACGCCAACCAGGACGGCAAGACCGACGTCTGGGTGGTCGACACCGACGGCGACGGCAAGCCGGACCTCTTCCAGTTCGACACCGACGGTGACGGCAAGGTCGACATCACGATGGTCGACGCCGACGAGGACGGCAAGCCGGACGAGGTGGTGGACGGGGACGGCGGGCACCCACCGCTCGCCTGACCGGCGGCAGACCGACAGACAGCGGCCGTGGGGGGGGGGCGGGGCGGGCCCCCCCCCCCCCCCCCCCCCCCCCCCCCCCCCGGGGGCACCCCCAACACCCGGGGGGGGGGGGGGGGCGCGCGGGGTTTCCCCCCCCCGGGGCCCCCCCCCCCCGGGCCTTCGGGTACCCGTCCGGCCGGCGGACGCGGCTTCGTGCCCCCGGGCCGGCGGCGGCGCACAACGACTCGATCTCAGTTCAGTCATGATCAGGTTACGAAGTCGCCCCCGGTGACAAATCACTGCCCCGCACGCCAACCTTTCGCTCCCCCTCGGGCGCTTCGCAGCCAGGAGGGGCGGCGACCGACGCCGCCCTCCTCGCCCATGGGGGAGAAGCAGAACGATGAGGCTGGTGTTTCGGCGTGCCCGGGGGGCGAAGAGTCTGCTCCTGGCGGCTACCGGGGCGACCCTGATCGCCACCGCCCTGCTCACCGGGCTCGCCGGCTACAGCCGGGAGGTGGTCGACTCCGGCACCGAGCGCGCCGTCGCGTCCGCCTCCCAGGAGGAGCGGTCGATCCTGGTACGCGGCACCGCCGGCAGTACGCCGGAGAGCCTCGCCGAGCGGGACACGGCGGTACGGTCCCGGTTCGCCGACGGCTTCGGCGGAGCACCCGCCGGGATCTCCGGTGCGGGGTACGCCGCCGGACGGCAGCTCGCCGGCCGCACCGGGAACGCCGTACCCGACGCCCAGGGCCTGGTCTTCGCCCGGGTGGTGTTCCTCGACGACCTCCCCGGGCACGCCCTGCTGACCGACGGCACCTGGCCGAGCGCGGGCCGGCGGCCGGTGCAGACCGCGCTCGCCGAGCCGGTCGCCAAGATCCTCGGAGCACGGGTCGGCGACCGGATCCCGATCACCGACCGGGTCACCGACCGGGTCACCGAGGTGACCGTCACCGGCATCTGGAAGCCGCGCGACGCCCGGGACCCGTACTGGCGGCTCGTGCCCGAGGTGACCGACGGGGTCGCCACCGGGTCCGCCACGTACGGGCCGCTGGTCGTCGACCGGGCCGACTTCCTCGCACACTTCATCGCCAACGCCTCCGCCGGCTGGCTGGTCGAACCCGACCTGTCCGGCGCGACCATGAACTCGCTGGGCCGGCTCGGCGAGGCCGCCGACCGGACCACCGCCAGCCTGCCCGCCGAGACCGGACTCGGCAGCTCCGGACTGGTCACCACCCAGCTCGGCGAACTCGTGCAGCGGCTGGACCGGGCCGGGCTGGTCGGCCGGTCGGCCCTGGTCACCCCGATGCTGCTGGTGGTGGTCCTCGGCGGGTACGCGCTGCTGCTGGTCGCGCTCCTCCTCACCGAACAGCGCCGGGGCGAGGCGGCGCTGCTCCGGGCCCGGGGCGCCGGCCGGGGCCAGTTGGCCGGACTGGCCGCCCGGGAGGCGTTGCTGGTCGTCCTGCCGGCCGCCGTGATCTCACCCGTGCTCGCCACCGAGCTGGTCCGGCTGGCCGACCGTACCCCGATGTTGGCCGCCGCCGCGCTGCACCTGAGCCCCCGGCTCGACACCCGGACCTGGCTGATCGCCGGGCTGGCCGCGCTCGGCTGCGCGCTGGCGATGCTCGGCCCGGCGCTGCGTCGCGCCGGCAGCTACGTCGGCGAGATGGCGAGCCGGTCGCGGCCGAGCCGGCGGACGATCGCGCAGCGGGCCGGGCTGGACGTCGCACTGGTCGCACTGGCGGTGCTGGGCTGGCTGCAACTGCGGCAGTACTCCTCCCCGCTCGCCGGTGCCCGCCCGGACGGCACCCTCGGGATCGACCCGCTGCTCGCCGCCACCCCGACGGTGGGAGTCCTGGCCGGTGCGGTACTCGCGCTGCGCGGCCTGCCCCCGATGGCCAGGCTTGCCGAGCGGTGGGTCGACCGCCGGTCCTGGACCGGCACCATGCTCGGGATGTGGCAGGCCGGCCGCCGGCCGCACGCCGGGCCGGTCCTGCTGCTCGCCCTGGCGGTGGCGGTCGGCACCCTCGCCTGGTGCCTGGCCGCCACCTCGGAGCGGTCCCTGACCGACCAGGCCGACCACCAGGTCGGCGCCGACCTGCGGCTGGTCGAGTCGTCCGGGGTCGCGCCGCCGGCCCGGGCCGACCAGCTCGCCGAGCTGCCCGGTGCCGAGCTGGTCCTGCCGGCCTGGCGGGACACGCCCCGGCTCGGCACCGACGCCCTGCCGGCCGGGATGGTCGCGCTGGACGTCGCCGAGGCCGACCGGGTCGTCCGGCTCCGGGGCGACCTGGTCGACGGCGGCACCACCGGACTCTTCACCGGGATGACCGACGCCCGGCTGACCGCCCCGGTCGTGGCGCTTCCGCCGCAGACCCGCCGGCTGACCGGTCAGATCACCACCACCGGCACCGGCGGCTCCGCCCGCGTCCCGGTCCGGACCGCGGCGGTACTCACCGCGCCGCACGGCGGGCACCTCCGGATCCCGCTCGGCGCGAGCTACGACGACACGCCGCTGCGGTTCAGCGTGGAGCTGCCGGCCGGCGGCGACGGGCCGCCGACACTGGCCGGCTTCGCGGTGGACACCCTCGGACCTCCCGGGTACGTCGTCGACTGGCAGCTCACCGACCTGCGCGCCGTCCCGGCCGGCGGCGACGGGACCGCCGTGCCGCTCGCCGACGGGCGGCAGTGGCAGGCGGTGCAACGCTCCGGCAAGACCGAACCCGCGACGGCGGGACCGCGCGGGCTGACCGCCCAGCACCAGGCGTCCCCGTCGGGGGGCTGGGCGGGCGTCAGCTCGTCGGTCTCGTTCGCCGTGACCGTCGCGCCCAAGCCGGGGCAGGTGCCGGTGGTGGCCACCCCGGAGGCGCTGGCGGCACTGCGGCTGGGCGTCGGCGAGCAGACCGTACTGGTGCTCAGCGGCGGAGCCGTCGACGTACGGATCACGGGTACGGTCGCCGCGCTGCCCGGCGTACCGGAGCCGGCCGCGCTCCTGGTCGACCTGCCGTCGCTGGGTACGGCGCTCTTCCACCAGCGGGGCGTCACCTCCGCACCCGAGGAGTGGTGGCTGGCCACCCGCCCCGACCAGCACGCCGAGGCGGCCCGGGCGGCGGCCGGGCTCGGCGGGCTCCAGGTCGCCGACCGGGTGGAGGTGGCCAGCCGCTCGGCCGAGGACCCGTACGGCGTCGGCGCCCGGGCCGCCCTCTTCGCCGCCGCGCTCGGCGCCATCCTGCTCGCGGCGGTCGGCATCACCGTGGACGTCCGGGCCACCGCCCGACGCCGGGTCACCGAGCTGGCCGTGCTGCACACCCTGGGCGCCGGTCCCCGGCTGCTGGCCCGGTCGCTCCTGGTCGAGCAGGCGTTCCTGGCCGGCATCGGCGTGCTGGTCGGGTTGGCGGTGGGCATCGGCGTGGCCGCCACGATGGCCCCGCTGGTCATCCTCACCCCGTCGGCACAGCGGCCGGTGCCGGTGCCGGTGCTGGACGTCGCCTGGCTGCCGGCCGCCGGGACCGCCGCCGTACTGCTGCTGCTCGCGATGGCGCTGAGCGGGTTGACCGCCGCCACCATGCGGCAACGGCTGGCCGCGGCCCAGCTCCGGATCGGGGAGGACCGGTGAGCACGGGACCGGTGGAGAGCAGTTCGGGACCGGTGGAGGGACGGGACACTGTGCGGGACGCACCGGTGACGAAGCGGGCCGGAGGGCGACTGCCGGGGCCGCTGCGGCGAGCCCGGATCTTCGCCGGTTATCTGGGGCTGCTCGGCGTACTCGGGCTGGTGGCCGCGCTGCTGGTCACCGGGGCGCCCCGGCTGGCGAACGAGTTCGCCGACGACGGGATGCGGCACGACGTACGCGAGCTGCCGTACCAGGTCCGGGACCTGACCTTCAGCGCGTCGTTCAACCCCACCGAGGGCCCGCCCGCCGGCGTGGCGGCAGGCTGGCTCGACCGGTTCCGGAAGCGGTTGCCCGGACCGCTGCCCACGCTGGTCGGCCAGCAGTGGTTCGCCGGGCGGATCGGCCCGAAGGACCTGAGCGTGGCCGGCGACGCGCCGTCGCTGCGCGGGACCTGCCGGCCGGAGCTGCAACTGCGCGGCCAGGCCGACGTCGAACGGGAGCTGCGGGTCGTCGAGGGACGCTGGCCGGCCTCCCCGAACGGGGTCGAGGCGGCGCTGTCCCGGGAGGCCGCCGACCTCCTCGGGCTGCGGGTCGGCACCCTCGTCGTGCTGAGCGGCGGGGGCACGACGCAGGGTTCCGTCCCGGTCCGGATCGTCGGGCTGTACGACCCGATCGACCCGGCCGCGCCGGCCTGGGATGAGATCCGGATCGCCGAGGTGCCCTGCCCGGACCCGACCGCCGGCACCACGCACCGGGTGACGCTGCTGACCGACCTGGATGGGATCACCGCCGCCGGCCAGGTGCTCGGAATCGGCTACGAGTGGCGGTACCGGGTCGACGAGGAGCGGATGACCACCGCCGACATTCCGGAGATGCTGACCGCGGTCGCGACGACCCGGCGTACGCCGCCGGAACTCGGGCTGGTGCTGGCGACCGGCCTGGACAACAGCCTGGACAGGTACGACGGTCAGCTCCGCGCGGTGCGGGCGCTGCTCGCCGTGGTGCAGGCCGGCATCCTGGCCACCCTGCTCGGGCTGGTCGCCCTGGCCGCCGGGCTGGCGGTGCAGCGCCGCCGGGAGGAGTTCACCCTGCTCCGGGCCCGAGGGGCGACCGCCGTGGAGATCGGTGCCCGTACCCTGCGGGAGACCGTCGCCGTGCTGCCGGTCGCGGTACTCGCCGGCTGGCTGCTCGGCCGGTTGGCGCCGGGTCGCCCCGCCGGAACCGAACCGCTCGGGGTCGCGCTGGTGGTTGTCGGCACCACCCTGGCCATCCCGCTGCTGGCGACGCTCGGCCAGCGCCGGGCGAGCTTCGTGGGCCGCCGACGGGACCTGGTGCGTCACCGCCCGTCGGCCCGCCGGCTGACCGCCGAACTCTTCGTCCTGCTGCTCGCGGTGCTCGGCGTGGTGCTGCTGCGCCGACGCGGGCTGAGCCAGGACAGCGGGGTCGATCCGTACCTGGTGTCGGTGCCGGTGCTGCTGGCCGTGGCCGCCGCCCTGGTGGCGCTGCGGTTGGTGCCGTGGCCGCTGCGCCAGCTTGGCCGGCTCGCCGCCCGGGCCCGTACGGTGGTGCCGTTCGTCGGCCTGGCCCGGGCCGGCCGGGGCGCGCCGGTGACCGTCGGACCGCTGGCCGTGCTCGTCGTCGCGATCGCCACCGGGGTCTTCACCAGCGTGGTGACCAGCACCGTCGCGCAGGCCCGGGACCGGGTCACCGACCAGGAGGTCGGTGCCGACGCCCGGCTCGTCGGTTCCTACTCCGACCAGGGCACCGCCGACCGGCTCGGCGCGCTGCCCGGGGTGGCCGCGGTCAGTCCGCTGGCGGTCGAGGTGGGCCAGCCGCTGCGCTCGCCCACCCCGGACAAGCTCGGCGGGCGTGATCTCGGCCAGACCCAGGTGTTGGTGGTGGACGGTCCGTCGCTGGCCCGGGTGCTGGCGGCGAGCGGCGTCGACGTGAGCGTGCCGGCCGCACTGACCGCGCCGGGGCGGATCGACGGCCCGGTACCGGCGCTGGTCTCGCCGGAGGTGGCCGAGGCGGTCGGTGCCGGTGCGGTCACCGAGGTGCAGGGCCGCCGGTACGAGTTCCGGGTCGACCGGGTGGCGTCCGGCTTCCCGGGACTGGCGGCCGACGTACGCCGGTTCGTGGTGTTGCCCTGGCAGGCGCTGCCGGTGCCGGAGTTCCAGCCGATCCGGTCGAACCAGTTCCTGGTGGCCGGGGAGGGTTTCTCGGTCGCCGAGCTGACCACGACGGTCGACACCGCCCAGCGGGAGTACCTGGCGAAGGTGCTGGCGCAGCCGGTCGAGCGGGTACGCCCGCAGACGGCGGTCACCGTCACCACCTGGGCGGAGCACCGGCAGGCGCTGGAGCGCAGCGGCGTCAACCGGCTACTCAGCTTCACCTTCGGCACCGGGGTGGCCGGGGCGACCGCGTTGGCGTTGCTGGCGGTCGGCTTCGCGGTACTCGCCGAGGCGCCGGGCCGGGGCCGGATGCTGTCCCGGCTGCGCACCATGGGGCTCTCTGGGCGGCAGGGCCGGGGACTGCTCGTCTACGAACTGGTGCCGCTGATCGGCGTCGCGGTACTGGCCGGTGGGCTGGTCGGGGTGGCGCTGCCCCGGCTGCTCGGGCCGGCGTTGGGGCTCGCCGGGTTCACCGGCGGCGTGCCGGCCCGGATCCACCTGGATCCGCTGCTGGTGGTCGGCGTACTGCTGCTGGTCGTGGTGGCGCTGGTCGCCGCCCTCGGTGTCGAGAATCTGGTCAACCGGCGGATGCGCCTCGGCGAGGTGCTCCGTCTCGGAGAGGAGAACTGATGGCCCGGAGAGGGGACGAGAACTGATGGCGAGTCCGACGACTGCCACGGCGGCGCCCGACCTCGCCGTACTCCAGCGCAGGGCCGCCGAGCGGGCGGCGGCGCGGGCCGGCGGCGAGGACCGGCTGCGCGGACACATCGTCTGCGACGGGCTGGTCCGGATCTTCAAGACCGAGGGCGTGGAGGTGGTCGCGCTACAGGGGCTGGACCTGGTGGTCGACCGGGGCGAGTTGCTCGCCATCGTCGGGGCCTCCGGCTCGGGCAAGTCGACGGTGCTGAACATCCTCTCCGGGCTGGACGTGCCGACCGCCGGGATCGCCCGGGTGGCCGACTTCGACCTGTTGACGATGTCGCCGAAGCGGCGGCTGCGGTACCGCCGGCACACGGTCGGCTTCGTCTGGCAGCAGACCGCCCGCAACCTGCTGCCGTATCTGACCGCCCGGGAGAACGTCGAGCTGCCGATGCGGCTGGCCCGGGGGCTGCGCGGCCGGGCGGCCCGGGGGCGGGCGACCGAGCTGCTGGAGATGGTCGGCGTGGGCTACTGCGCCGACCGCCGGCCGGACCAGATGAGCGGCGGCGAGCAGCAGCGCTGCGCGGTGGCGGTCGCGGTGGCGAACGATCCGGAGGTGCTCTTCGCCGACGAGCCGACCGGCGAGTTGGACGAGGCGACCGCGGCCGACGTCTTCGGCGCGCTGCGCACCATCAACGCAGAGCTGGGCGTCACCATCGTGGTGGTCACGCACGACCACGCCGTCTCGTCCCAGGTCCGCCGGACGGTCGCGATCCGCGACGGGCGGACGGCCTCCGAGGTACGCCGCTCGACCCGGCTCGGCGCGGACGGCGTCGAGGAGCTGGTCACCGAGGAGTACGCGCTGCTGGACCGGTCGGGTCGGATGCAGTTGCCGGCCGCCTTCGTCGACGCGCTGAGCCTGCGCGACCGGGTACGGCTGAACCTGGAGCCGGACCACGTGCAGGTCCGGCCCGGCGGCACCGGGGACGGGGAGCAGCCGTGACCGGCGGGGCGGGGCGACAGGACACGGGCGGGGACGGCGCGGGAGGGCGGCTGATGGGCGAGGAACTGGTCCGGGTCGAGGGGGTCGGGCGGGAGTACCCGGCCGGCGACCGGGTGGTGCACGCGGTCCGGGAGGTCTCGTTCACCGCCGCCCGGGGCGAGCTGGTGGCGATCCGGGGCCGCTCCGGCGCGGGCAAGACCACCCTGCTGAACCTGGTCGGCGGTCTGGACCGGCCGAGCTACGGACGGATCCACGTCGCCGGGCACGAGATCACGGCAGCCGGGAGCAGCGAGCTGCTGGAGCTGCGCCGCTCCACCATCGGTTTCGTCTTCCAGTCCTTCGGGCTGATCCCGATCCTGTCGGCGGCGGAGAACGTCGGTGTGCCGCTGCGGCTGGCGAAGCGGCGCCGGGCCGAGCGGGAGGAGCGGGTGACGATGCTGCTCGAACTGGTCGGGCTGGGCGGTCAGGCGGCGCAGCGCCCGTACGAACTCTCCGGCGGCCAGCAGCAGCGGGTGGCGGTGGCCCGGGCCCTGGCGAACGATCCGGCGCTGCTGATCGCGGACGAGCCGACCGGTCAGCTCGACTCGGAGACCGGACGTTCGATCATGGATCTGCTCCGTGCGCTGGTGCACGCCCGGGGGATGACCGCGCTGGTGGCCACGCACGATCCGACCCTGATCGACCTGGCGGACCGGGTCCTGACGCTGCGCGACGGCCGGCTGGTGGACGGGGCGGGTCTGGAAGAGGCGGCGCTGGCCGGGAGCTGAGGCGTCCCGGACACGATTCAGGGGTGGGATTCGTACGCTGGTACGAGCCCCACCCCTGAGCCGACGTTCGTTCGAGTCTCAGTCGCCCTGCCGCTGCTGGGGGATCTGGCCCTGCAGCAGGGCACGAACCTCCGACTCGCGGTAACGGCGGTGCCCGCCCAGCGTTCTGATCGCGCTGAGCTTCCCCGCCTTAGCCCACCGGGTCACGGTCTTCGGGTCGACACGGAACATCGACGCGACCTCTGCCGGCGTGAGTAGCGGCTCAGGTTCATGCGTACGCGATGCCATCGGTCACTCCTCCACAGGTGCCTATAGACATCGGCCGGGGTCCCGCCGGCCGACGCGTCTCCCATGGTCCGGCTAGTCCCCGATGTCCGACATGGGCCGAACGGCCGAAGGTCCCTGGATGGACGGATGAACAATGACCGATATATGGCCCTTTTTTATGCCAGAAAAAGACTTAACCGGACGGCCGATTGCCCCTCGTGACGCCGATGTTACGAGCGGCATTCACCTGTGTGCGCTCCCAATGGGCTCTGAGCCGCATTGTTCGCTAATTGCAACGCTCCAGTAACTGGACCGCCCGCCACCGCGCCACCAGCTTCTCGTACGCCTCGGTGGCCGCGTCCGCGTCACCCCGGGACAGCCCGGCCAACCCGGCCGCGACCAGCTCCGGGGAGTCGTCCGCGGCCAGCGCCTCGTCCGGGAGCAGGTCCACCAGCCCGCCGTAGTCCAGCTCCACCACCGACCGGGGATGGAACTCCTCCAGCCAGCGGGCCCCCTCCTCGACGGCCTCGGTGATCGGCGCGTCCCCGACCGACTTGCGCAGCACCGACAGGCCCCGGGAGGCCCGCCGCCGGGCCTTGGAGATCTCGGTGCGGTACCGCAGCACCCGCCGGTCCGGCCGGGTGGTCAGCTCGCGCTCCTCCGGGTCGACGAAGACGAACCAGCGCAGCGGCACCCCCCAGGTGGCGATCTGCTCGTGCAGCCTCGGCACCCCGTGCTCCAGCACCCGCGCGCCACTGCGCCAGTCCTCCACCACGGCCTTCGCCTGCCCGGCCAGCACCGGCGGGACGAACGCGTCGGCCAGCACCGGAGGGACGCCGTCCCGGGCGCTCAGCGCCGCCTCGGCGACCCGTACCCGCAGGTTCCAGGGGCAGACCAGCAGCGTGTCGTCCGCCTCCAGGACGTACGCCTCCTCGGGCAGGTCGGGCAGCCGGGTCCAGCCGGCACCGAGCGCCTCGATCACCGCCGTCCGCTGCCGTACCGGCCCCTCCAGCGGCGCCACCGCCCGGCCCTCCTTGACGTAGCGACGCCAGAAGAGTTGCCGGTCCCGGTCGAAGGCGGTCAACGGCTCGTACACCCGCAGGTAGGAAGCGAAGAGCGACGGCACGGCGCGATCCTCCCACGAAACGAGAGCCGAGGAGTCTCCAGCATCTCCAATCAATCTCGGGCGCGCTGGCCGCGACCACGCCCGGGGCGATCGCGATTAGGCTCGGAGCAGGCCGGCAACATCCCCCGCCGGCACCGGGAGCCCCCCTCCCACCGCGTCCCACAAGGATGCCCACCTCCAGATCAGGAGCGAGACATGGACGTATTCGCCAGTACCGACGGTCCGGAATCCGACGGCCACGAGCAGGTCGTGTTCTGCCAGGACAAGCAGACCGGACTCAAGGCGATCATCGCCATCTACTCGACCGCCCTCGGCCCCGCGCTCGGCGGCACCCGGTTCTACCCGTACGACACCGAGGCCGAGGCGCTGCACGACGTGCTCGACCTGTCCCGTGGCATGGCGTACAAGAACGCACTGGCCGGGTTGGACCTCGGCGGCGGCAAGGCGGTCATCTGGGGCGACCCGGAGCGGATCAAGACCGAGCCGCTGCTGCGGGCGTACGGCCGCTTCGTCGAGTCGCTGGGCGGCCGCTACTACACGGCCTGCGACGTCGGCACCTACGTCGCCGACATGGACCTGGTCGCCCGGGAGACCCGCTACGTGACCGGCCGCAGCGTCGAGCACGGCGGCGCCGGTGACTCCTCGGTGCTGACCGCCTGGGGGGTCTTCCAGGGGATGCGGGCCGCCGCCGAGCACGCCTGGGGCTCACCGACCCTGGCCGGGCGTCGGGTCGGGGTCTCCGGGCTCGGCAAGGTCGGCAAGCACCTGACCGGCCACCTGATCGACGACGGCGCCTCGGTGGTGGCGACCGACGTGAACCCCAACGCGCTGGCCTGGGTCCGGCAGGCCTACCCGCAGGTCGACGTGGTGGCCGACACCCAGGCCCTGATCACCTCCGACATCGACGTGTACGCCCCCTGCGCCCTCGGCGGCGCCCTGGACGACGACACCGTGCCGGCGCTGCGCGCCTCGGTGGTGGTCGGCGCGGCGAACAACCAGCTCGCACACCCGGGCATCGAGAAGCTGCTCGCCGACCGGGGCGTGCTGTACGCCCCCGACTACGTGGTGAACGCGGGCGGGGTGATCCAGGTCGCCGACGAGATCGAGGGCTTCAACTTCGAGCGGGCCAAGCTGCGGGCGACCCGGATCTACGACACCACCCGGGAGATCCTGCGGCTGGCCGACGCCGAGGGGGTGCCGCCGGCGGTCGCCGCCGACCGGCTCGCCGAGCGCCGGATGGCCGAGGTCGGCCGGTTGCGCACCATCCACCTGCGTTGAGGGTTCCCGTCGGTCCAGGGGCGGAGCCGAGCGGGGTACCCCGGCTCCGCGCCCCGACGGGACGGACCTCCGGCGGATTGCCGGCCAATCAGGCGGAAAGTACGCTGTACTGGACCGATGGGTCCGGAGGCCTCAAACACGTCACGGACAGGACGGGCAGGCGCTCCTTACTGAGTAGGATGGCACCGCCCGTCGATGTCCCGCGACGCGCGGGCACGGGCGGTGGTAACCCGAGGTGCCGAACCGGGGCATCCCCATGTACCGTAAGAGCCACGAGAGATGCCTGACGTCATCGGGGCCCGCCTTCGGGCTGCCCCGAATTCTGTGCGAGGGGGTCGAGCCATGGGGCGCGGCCGTGCTAAGGCCAAGCAGACTAAGGTCGCCCGGGAGTTGAAGTACCACTCCCCGAACACCGACCTCGCCGCCTTGCAGCGAGAACTCGGCGGCAGCCGCAAGTCGGACCACGACTTCGACGACGACTACAAAGAGTATGTCGACGACGATGACGAGGATCACGCCGCGGACGACGACCCGGGTAACTGGGTCTCGGCCCGCTGACCTCTGGTCACATCTGAGCACGCGGTAACACCGCGTGCTCACGCGTGTCCGAGTGTCTGCGGGCCGGCGCCGATCGGGACGCCAAACGGTAAGGACCTGCCGGGGTCGGAGCATGTCTCCAGCCCGCTGGCAGGTCCTTCCGCTGGTCGTGACCGTCCATCACCGGTAGGGCGCGGCCGAGCCGTCGCGATGCGGTCACCGCCCCACGGCGGGACGTCCGACTCCGGACGGGCGGAACGGGACGCCCGGCACACCGGGGCAGGGCGCAGCCGGTTCAGCGAGGGCGGTTGTTCCAGTTGTAGAACGTCGGGATGTTCTCGAAGTGGTTCCAGGCGCAGACCGCGCTCGCGCCGTCCCCGCCGGTCGCCACCTCGTCCCGGAGCCGGCGCGCCTCCGCCGCCTCCCGCAGCAGGCTGGTGAGCCCGGCCCGAGCATCCCGCACCCGGGCGGCCACCCGATCGTGCGGTACGGCCTCGACGGGCTCAGGCGGCCGTTGGCTCGTGATCTCGGGCATGGTCCAACACTCCCTCTAGTAGACGGATCTTGCTGTTGCGGCAGTGGTCGGTCTCCGTACCGTCGAAACGCCCCTGCTCGAAGTAGCGGTTGGCGGCGTGCCCACCCCCGCAGAACCCGAAGTAGGGGCACTGGGCGCGGCAGTTCTCCACCCCGGTGAGGAACTCCGCCACCCACGGCGTCCGCCCGGCCGAGGCGAGGATGTCCCGCAACGGGGTCTCCAGGACGTTCCCGCTGGTGAAGTCGCCGTAGTCCCGGTCGGTGAAGCCGGCCAGCTCGGGAGAGAGCAGCACCACCGAGCCGTCGTACCCGATGGTCGGGATGGGATCGAGCTGGCGGGGCAGTACGTCGTCCTCGGCCCCGTCGAGGACCGCCGCCGCGTACCGCAGCGACCACTCGACCTCCCGGAGATGGATCCGGGGGTTCCGGCGCCAGGCGGCGACGAGTTCGGCCCAGAAGCCGCTGACCAGCTCCGCCGGGTGGGCGTTGCGCCGGGTGTTGACCCCCTCCGTCTCCTCGATGTTGATCCCCAGCACGTCGCAGCCGAGGTCGAGGAAGTAGTCGTACAGCTCGGTGGCGAGTCCCGGTTCCGGCCGACCGACCACGCAGAGCGCCGAGTAGGCGATCCCGTGTCGGCGCAGCGCTTCGACGCCGGCCATGATCCGGTCGTACGACGGCTGGCCGCCCCGGCCGACCCGCTCCCGGTTGCGCTCCCGGGGCCCGTCGACGCTGACGCTGACCCGGATCCGGTGCGCGGCGAAGAACTCGCACCAGGCGTCGTCGATCAACGTCGCGTTGGTCTGCACGTGGTGCTCGACGGCGGGGTCGAAGGGCGCCAGCAGGGCCGCCAGGTGCTCCCGTCCGGCGGCGAGCGGCTCGCCCCCGTGCCAGACCACCGAGAACCGCCCCTGCCGGGCCCAGTCGTTGACCGGGCCGGCCACTGCCGCCGCCACCGGTACCGTCATCCGGCGGTCCGCCGCCCGCAACGGGAGATAGCAGTACGCGCAGTCGAGGTTGCAGAGCGTGGTCGGCTGCATGACCACGTAGCTGGGGACCGCGGCGATCCCCCGCATGCCGGAAAACTCCTGTCCACGGACAGCCATGGCCCTCCTCCCCCGCCTCTGAGGTGCCCCTCAGGCTAGGTGGCGGTAGCCACCCCGGTGAAGTCCTGACCAGGTATGCCGAGAATCACGGGCAATATCGCGGATGCGGGTTTTGGCGTTTTTGTTGTACTCGACCCGGCCTCGCTCGGGTCAGCCTCGGGTGTGCTGGCCGATCATGTGCACCTCGCCGGTGCCCTCGATGATCTCGCCGGCCTGCCACGCCTCGACACCGCGGCCGGTCAGGCAGGCGAGCGCCCGGTCGGCGTCCTCGGCCGAGACGATCGCGAACATGCCCACGCCCATGTTGAAGGTGGACTCCATGTCCTGGTCCTCGATCCGGCCCTTGGCCTGGACCAGGTCGAAGATCGGCTGCGGCCGCCAGGTGGCCCGGTTGACCACCGCGTCGACGTTCTCGGGAAGCACCCGGACCAGGTTGCCCGGGATGCCGCCGCCGGTGACGTGCGCCAGGGCGCGTACCTCGGCCTCGGCGATCAGCTTCAGGCAGTCCTGCGCGTAGATCTTGGTCGGGGTCAGCAGCTCCTCACCCAGGGTGCGCTGCTTGCCGAAGTCCTCGATCACGCTGTCCAGCCGCATCCGGCCGGCGCCGAGCAGCACGTGCCGGACCAGGGAGTAGCCGTTGGAGTGCAGGCCCGAGGAGCCCATCGCGATCACGACGTCGCCGACCTCGACCCGCTCCGGGCGGAGGATCTCGCTCTCCTCCACCACGCCCACGCCGGTGGCCGAGACGTCGTACTCGTCGGGGCGGAGCACCCCGGGATGCTCGGCGGTCTCGCCACCGAGCAGCGCGCAGCCGGCGTACCGGCAGCCGTCGGCGATGCCGGCGCCGATCTCGGCGACCTTGTCCGGTACGACCTCGCCGCAGGCGATGTAGTCGAGCAGGAAGAGCGGCTCGGCGCCACAGGCGACCAGGTCGTCCACCACCATCGCCACCAGGTCGATGCCGACGGTGTCGTGGATGTCCATCTGCTGCGCGATGACCAGCTTGGTGCCGACCCCGTCGGTGGAGGAGGCGAGGATCGGGTTGCGGTATTTCTGGGTGTCCAGCCGGAACAGGCCGGCGAAGCCGCCGATGTCGCCCATCACCTCGGGACGCCGGGTGCCCTGCACCTTCGGGCGGAGCAGTTCGACCGCGCGCTCACCGGCGTGGATCGAGACGCCGGCGTCCGCGTACGACACGGTGCGCTTGCGTCCGGACCGGCCCATTCCCGCCGTCCAGGGCTGATGGGTGCCGCCCGGGCCGTTTCCTGCACCACTGCGCTCGGTCACGTGCGTCACGGTTCTCCCCTTAGTGGTTCTCGCGGCTGGCCGCGTCGGTAGCGGTCGAGGATCGCTCGACTTCCTGCTGCCCGGCCGGTGTGTCCGGTTGGGCCGGTCCTGGCGCCGGGCGTCGTGCCCATCAGCGGTGCCCGGCGTGGTGCCTACGCGTGCGACGACACCTCGCCGCCACTGGGACTGCTCACGAACGGCTGACCGCCCGGACCGCGGGTGGCCCCGGTCGAGGCGACCTCCTCCGCCCCGGCGCCGGCGACCCGGCGGTCAACTCCTTCGAGTACGTGCTTGCCGATCAGGTTCCCCGCCGGCAGCTCGATTGGATATTCCCCGTCGAAGCAGGCCCGGCAGAGCCGGGTCTTCGGCTGTTCGGTGGCCGCGATGAGACCCGCCAGCGAGACGTACCCGAGGCTGTCGGCCCCGATGGACCGCCGGATGCCCTCGTTGTCCAGCCCGTTGGCGAGCAGCTCCGCCCGGGTGGCGAAGTCGATGCCGTAGAAGCAGGGCCAGTTGACCGGCGGCGAGGAGATCCTGACGTGCACCTCCAGGGCACCGGCCTCGCGCAGCATCCGGACGATCGCCCGTTGGGTGTTGCCGCGCACGATCGAGTCGTCCACCACGACCACCCGCTTGCCCCGGACGTTCTCCCGGAGCGGGTTGAGCTTGAGCCGGATGCCGAGCTGACGGAGCGTCTGCGACGGCTGGATGAAGGTGCGCCCGACGTACGGGTTCTTCATCAGGCCGGCGCCGTAGGTGATGCCGGACTCCTCGGCGTAGCCGATCGCGGCCGGAGTGCCGGACTCGGGCACCGGGATCACCAGGTCGGCCTCGACCGGGTGCTCCCGGGCGAGCTTCCGGCCGATCGCGACCCTGGCGGCGTGGATGTTGCGCCCGGCGATCGTGGTGTCCGGCCGGGCGATGTAGACGTACTCGAAGAGGCAGCCCTTCGGCTCCGGCGCGGCGAACCGGGCCGACCGCAGGCCGTGCTCGTCGATGGCGATCAGCTCGCCGGGCTCGATCTCCCGGACCACGCTCGCGCCGACGATGTCCAGCGCGGCGGTCTCGCTCGCCACCACCCAGCCGCGCTCCAGCCGGCCGAGCACCAGCGGACGGACCCCGTACGCGTCACGGGCGGCGTAGAGGGTGGTCTCGTCCATGAAGACGAAACTGAACGCGCCGCGCAGCGTCGGCAGCACCTCCAGCGCGACGGCCTCGACCGAGAGGTCGGGGCGGCTGGCCAGCAGCGTGGTCACCAGGGCGGTGTCGGAGGTCGAACCGTCCGAGTCCATGCCGCGCTCGATCGCGTCCCGGGCGAGTTCGGCCGTGTTGACCAGGTTGCCGTTGTGGGCCAGCGCGATCGTGGTGCCCGCCGTGTTGGCCCGGATGGTCGGTTGGGCGTTTTCCCAGGTCGAACCACCGGTGGTGGAGTATCGGGTGTGTCCGATCGCCAGGTGGCCGCGCAGGCTCGCCAGCGTCGGCTCGTCGAAGACCTGGGCGACCAGGCCGAGATCCTTGTAGACCACCACGCCCGACCCGTCGCTGACGGCGATGCCGGCAGCCTCCTGACCGCGGTGCTGGAGCGCGTAGAGACCGAAGTAGGTGAGCTTCGCCACCTCTTCGCCCGGAGCCCAGACTCCGAAAACACCGCACGCGTCCTGTGGGCCGGGTCGTTGGGGGTCGAGGTCATGGCTCAACCGGCCGTCGCCTCGGGGCACCTGCCGCTCCCTCTTGCTGATCTGCTCGGACTCGCCTGTCACCCGGCTGATTTCGGGTTCTGTCGACTCAGACAGTGTACGCGAACCGCAGCCGATACAGAGAGCCACGTTATGACCCCTGTAAGTGACAGATGGTGATGGAATGGTTCGGTTAAATCGGGAGGAAAGGAGAGATATCAGAACGATTGCCACTGGTTTGCACCAGCCCGTCGGCGACCGCCGTCGACCACGACAACCGCCCGGTCGCCAGCCGGATCCAGGTCTCCGGTGCCATCTCCACCACGTTCGGCGGCGTACCACGGGTGTGCCGCGGCCCGGGGCAACACTGGATCGCCCCATAGGGTGGCACCCGGACCTCCACCGCCCGGCCGGGAACTGCCCGGGCCAGCTCGCTCAGCAGGGCACGAACGGCGTCCCGCGAGGTCGTCCGGTCCGGCGTACGGCCGGCGTCGAGGTCCGCCAGCGCGGCCGTGACCGCTGCGGACTTAATGTGCGGAGAGGACACGTCGGGACGATACGACCCGGCTTCATGGCATTTTTCGCCGCCCCTGGGTCGCGCTCATCCGGTCGGACAAGGCATAGTTGCCGACGGTGTAGTCGTATGGGTAGATCCCCGCCGACGACGGGTCGGCGGCGGAGCCCCGGAAGGCGGTGGACGTGACAGCACACCGACGAGCCTGGATCTCCCGGGCCGGTGTGGTCGTGGCGCTGGCAGCCAGCGCTGTATTCGCTCTCCCCACCACACCAGCGCTGGCTGACGATCCGGACGTAACGATCACGGGCGTCAACACCAACCTGAACGCGGGGCAGACCACCACGCTCAGCTTCACCGTCAAGAACAACAACGGCGGCGTGCTGGGCGGGGAGACCTCGTTCAACATCAACGTCCGGGATTTCAACGAGGTGCAGTGCCAGGGCGACCGGTGCGGCTTCATCGACACCATCGACCTCGGTGCGACCAAGTCCTACAGCGTCACGCTCCGCGCCGGAAACGTCGCGGCCGGACAGACTCGGTCCGGCAACATCCAGGTCACCGCCCAGGTCGGTAACGACAGCAAATCGGCCTCAACGAGGATCACCGTGCGCGGGCCGGAGGCGCCGCCGGAGGTGCAGACGGTCGCCGAGGTGTCGGGACGGGTCACCAACGAGGCCACCGGCGAAGGGGTTCCCAACGCCAGCATACGGCTGACCGACGGGCAGGGCCGGACCCACAACACCACCACGAGCAGCAACGGGAACTACCAGTTCAGGGGCTCCCAGGACCGGCCGATCGCGCCGGGACGGCTCCAGATCCGGGCCACCAAGGACGGCATCAGCGACACCAAAGACGTGAACGGGGCCGCCGGTGCCCGGGTCAACGGGCAGGGCATCCAGCTCGCCCTGGCCGGCGCGCCGACCGCGACCCCGGAGGCCACGGTCGAGCCGACCGAGGACGCCGCCGAGGAGGAGCCGACCGAGGAGGCCGGTGCCGAGGAGAGCCAGGAGGCGGGCGCGCCCGACCAGGCCGCCAACGAGGAGTCCGGCGGCGGACTCGGCTCCTGGGTGCTGATCCTGGCCGGCGGCCTGCTCGTCGCCCTCGGTGTCGGCGCGATCGTGCTGCTGCTGATGCGCCGCAAGGAAGACGGCGGGGACGACGACGAGGACGGTCCCGGCGGGCCGGGACCGCGCGGAGGTGCCGGAGCCGGCCGGGGTGGCTACCGGGGCGACGACGACGCCACCCGGGTCACCAACCGGGCCGGTGCCGACCCGACGATGGTCAACCGGGGCGGCAACCTCGCCGACGCGCCGACCATGATGCACAGTGCACCGCTGGTCGACGACGAGTTCCCGGACCCGTACGGTGCACCGCTTCCCGCGCCCCAGGCGCCGGGCTACGGCGCCGCCGGACAGCCGGGCTGGGGCGGCGACGCCAACGGCTACGGTGACCGCCCCGGGTCCGGTGCCGGCGCGTACGGCAACGCTCCCGGCTCGGGTGCCGGCTACGGCGCCCCCGCCTCCGGGGCCGGCTACGGCAACGCCCCCGGCTCGGGTGCCGGGTACGGTGCCCCCGTCTCCGGTGGTGGATACTCCGCCAACGGTGCCGGTGGCTACGACGACGGGTACGACGAGCCGACCGGGCGCTACACCGGCGGCCGGGGCGGTGCCGACGAGTACGGCCCGGCGGCCGACCCGTACGACACGAACGCCTACCGGCCGTCCTCGGGCGCCGGCCACGCCGCTGGGTACGAGCCCACCCAGCAGTACGGGCGGGACGACGACGGGTACGACGCCGGAGGCTACGGCGCGGGTCAGGCCGGCTACGGCGACGAGCCGCGTACGGGTGCCGGATACGCGCGCGCCGACGACGGCTACGACCAGCAGGGTTACGACAACCGGGCCGGTTACGAACAGGGGTACGGCGCCGACCGGGCCGGCTACGAACAGCCGACCACCGGTGCCGGATACGAACAGCCGCGTGGTGGTTACGACGACCAGAGCAGCTACGACGACCGCGCCGGCTACGACCAGCAGCAGGGTGCCGGCTACTACGACGACGCGCCGCGGGCCGGGCACAGCCGGTCCGGTGCGCCGCAGCAGTCGAGCCGTTCGGAGCGCCGGTCGCTCGACTGGTTGGACGACTGAGGCGGCCCGCACGACCAATTCGAAGGGGCCCGGTTCGCGATGGCGAGCCGGGCCCCTTCGGGTTCGCGGCACCGCTGTGCTGGCCGCTGCGGCTGACGACGGGCGGAACGGTCCCGGTCAGGCCGGCGAGTAGACGCCGTTGCGGAGTACCGGCACCACGTCGGAGACACCGACCTGGACCGCGATCTCGACGTCCTGACCGAATCCCCGGGCGACGAGTTCCCGCCCGGAAACGCTGCCCCGGACCGCCGCCGGCACGTCGGGAAGGCTGTTCAACGCGGCCAACGCCAGCGCCGCCTCGACGGAGAGCCCACCTGGCACTGTGGAGAGAGCGTCCAGTACGGCCGCCGCACCGAGCTGGTCCTCGACACCGGGCCGGAGACTGTCGTCCGGCCAGCGTTCCCCGGCAGCCACGACGCCGATCGGTGCGCTGGTCGAGCCGTACCCCTGGGCGAGGAGCCAGCGCCCGACGGCGGTGGCGTTACGCAGGCAGGCCGCCACCACCGGCAGCCCGGTCGCACTGGCCGCGGCACTGATCGCCGAACCGTTCGGGGACGGCAGTACCAGATCCGGCACGACCGGTGCGGTGTGCAGAGCCGCCGGGGAGAGCGACCAGGGATGGTCCGGGGTGACCGCGCGACGGCCGACCGCGGCGACCGCGCCGACCCGGGTGGCGTATTCCGCAGCCTGGGCACCCCAGGGGAACGGGTGCACCCGCATTCCCCGGGCGACGGCCACCTCCACCGACGTGGTGAAGGAGAGCACGTCCACGATCACCAGTACCGCGCAGACCCGGCTCAGTTCGGCCGCGCCGGCCAGTCCCCAGTCCAGCCTGGCGCCGCTACCGGGCTGGGCGTAGACAGACTCCGCCGAGCCGTCCGATGGTCCGGTCAGCTCCGCCACGACGCGGTCCCTCCGCCGCCGGATCGACCCGACCGCCGCGCAGCCGGGTCAGTCCGTCCGGCGATCTCCGGCATCGCTCTGGTCCGCCCGCTCCTGGTCCGCCGGCTCCGGCTCCCCGGGGCCGTCGCTCGGAGCGGCAGTGGCGGTGGTGGTCGGAGCGCCCTCGCTCGGAGCCGCGGCTTCGGGAGCGGCGCCCTCGGCCGCCACGCTCTCGGCCGCCACGCCCTCGCCAGGCACGCCCTCGACAGTGGCGGCCTCCGGGCCGGCGGCGGTGGGAGCGACGGCCGTCTCCGGCTTCGCCGCCGAGCCGGCAGCGGAGTGCACCGGCTCGGGCCGGTCGGCAGCGTCCGGCTCGGGCCGGTCGGTGCCGGAGCCCGGCTGGTCCGTGCCGGTGACCGGCTGGTCCGTGCCGGTGACCGGCTGGGTCCCGGCCCGGTCGGAACCGGTCGGCCCGGCCTCCGGCGTGCTCGTCCCGGTCGCCACCGACTCGGCCAGCGCCGCCGCGCTCTCGCCGAACAGGCCCGGCAGGGTGGCGCTGAACGCCGTACGCAGCTCGGGCAGGCCGACGGTGAACTGGCCCCGGATCTCCAACTCGTCCGCGCCGGTGTCGGTGACCCCGATCAGGGTCCACGGCACGCCGCGCTCGACGCAGAGCGCGGTGAACGCCTTCTCGTGCCCGCGCGGCACCGCCACCATCGCCCGGCCGGCCGACTCGCTGAACAGGAAGACGAACGGCATCGAGCCGGCGGTGAAGCCCTCCGGCAGGGCGATCCGGGCGCCGACGCCGTGCCGGAGGGTCGACTCGACCAGCGCCTGGGCGAGACCGCCGTCGGAGAGGTCGTGGGCGGAGCGCAGGTGCCCGACCCGGGCCGCCTCGGCGATCAGCTCGGCGAGGCTACGCTCGGTCGCCAGGTCGACCTTCGGCGGTACCCCGCCGAGGTGCTCGTGGGTGACCCAGGCCCACTCGGAGCCGGAAAGCTCCACCCGGGTCTCACCGAGCAGGAAGATCAGATCGTGGTCGGCCCCGGTGGTCCGGGCGAAGCCCATCGGCACCCGCTGGGCGACGTCGTCGAGCACGCCCAGCACCCCGACGACCGGGGTGGGGTGGATCGCCGCCGCACCCGTCTGGTTGTAGAAGCTGACGTTGCCACCGGTGACCGGGATGCCCAGCTCGGCGCAGCCGTCGGCGAGCCCGCGTACGGCCTCGGCGAACTGCCACATCACGCCCGGGTCCTCCGGCGAGCCGAAGTTCAGGCAGTCGGTCACCGCGATCGGCTTCGCGCCGGTCACCGCCACGTTCCGGTACGCCTCGGCGAGCGCCAGCTTCGCCCCGTGGTACGGGTCGAGCCGGGCGTACCGGCCGTTGCCGTCGACGGAGAGGGCGACGCCCAGCCCGGACCGCTCGTCGATCCGGATCACTCCGGCGTCCTCCGGCTGCGCCAGCACGGTGTTGCCGAGCACGTACCGGTCGTACTGCTCGGTGACCCAGGTCTTGTCGCAGAGGTTCGGCGAGGCGATCATCCGGAGCAGGGTCTCCCGGAGCGCCTCGGCGGTGGACGGTCGGGGCAGCGTCTCGGCCCGGTCCGCCTGGAGCAGGATCAGGTCGGCCGGCTCCCGCATCGGGCGGGCGTAGACCGGGCCGTCGTCCACCAGCGACCCCGGCGGCACGTCGACCACGGTGTGTCCCTGCCAGGTGACCAGCAGCCGGCCCGGACCGGAGCCCTCGGGGGCACCGGTCACCTCACCGATCGCGCTGGCCGGAATGCCCCACTTCTCGGCGATCCGGAGCACCGCGTCGAGCTGCTCCGGGGCGACGATCAGCAGCATCCGCTCCTGCGACTCGCTGGCCAGGATCTCGTGCGGCTGCATGGACGCCTCGCGCAGCGGCACCCGCTCCAGCCAGACCCGCATGCCGGTGCCGGCCGCGGCGGCGGTCTCGGTGAGCGCGCAGGTCAGCCCGGCGCCGCCGAGGTCCTGGATGCCGACGACGAGTCCGGCGTCGTACAGCTCCAGGCACGCCTCGATCAGCAGCTTCTCCATGAACGGGTCGCCGACCTGCACCGACGGGCGGCGCTGCGCGCTGCCGTCGTCGAAGGTGGCGCTGGCCAGCACGGAGACCCCGCCGATGCCGTCCCGTCCGGTCTTGGCGCCGAGCAGCACCACGACGTTGCCGGGGCCGGCGGCGGCCTTGTTCTGCAACCGCCGCACGGGCAGCACACCGAGGCAGAGCGCGTTGACCAGCGGGTTGCCCTGGTAGCAGGCGTCGAAGACCACCTCGCCGCCAATGTTGGGCAGGCCGAGCGAGTTTCCGTAGGTGCCGATCCCGGCGACGACGCCGGGGAGTACCCGGGCGGTGTCGGGGTGGTCGGCGGCGCCGAACCGCAGCGGGTCCATCACCGCGACCGGCCGGGCACCCATCGCCAGGATGTCCCGGACGATGCCGCCGACACCGGTCGCCGCGCCCTGGTGCGGCTCGACGAAGCTCGGGTGGTTGTGCGACTCGACCTTGAAGGTCACCGCCAGTTCGTCGGAGATCTGGATCACGCCGGCGTTCTCGCCGATGCCGGCGAGGAGCCGGTCGCTCGGCGGAGCCTTCTCACCGAACTGCCGCAGGTGCACCTTGCTCGACTTGTAGGAGCAGTGCTCGCTCCACATGATCGAGTACATCGCCAGCTCGGACTGGGTGGGTCGGCGGCCGAGGATCTGCCGGATCCGGTCGTACTCGTCGTCGCGCAGGCCCAGCTCCGCGTAGGGCTGTAGGTCGCCGGGGGTGGCCGACGCGTTCGACACGGTGTCCAGGCCGCCGGGGTAGCCGTTGACCGGCAAGTCCGCGCCGACGCCGACCGGCGCCGCCTGGCCGGGTACGGACGACTCGGCCGCAGCCCTCCTGGCCACCGCGTCGACGGCCGAGGCGGGTACCGGGGCGGGATCGGATGCCGAGGGGTGGCCGGCGAGGGCGGGCTCTGGCTGGCCCATGACCTCACTCCGTTCGATCATGCGGGTACTCCCGCGAGGTGCTTGAGGACCGAGGTGAAGAAGCCGAGTCCGTCGAGGGACGGGCCGGTCAGCGCCTCCACGGCGTGCTCGGGGTGCGGCATCAACCCGACCACGTTGCCGGCCTCGTTGCTGATCCCGGCGATGTCCCGCAGCGAACCGTTCGGGTTGCCGCCCAGGTAGCGGGCCACCACCCGGCCGGTCGCCTCCAGCTCGTCGAGGGTGCGCTCGTCGGCGACATAGCAGCCCTCGCCGTTCTTCACCGGGATCAGGATCTCCTGCCCGGGCTGGAACGCGTTGGTCCAGGCGGTGCCCGCCGACTCGACCCGCAGCACCTGGTCGCGGTTGCGGAAATGCAGGTGCTGGTTGCGGGTCAGCGCGCCGGGCAGCAGGTGCGCCTCGCAGAGGATCTGAAACCCGTTGCAGATGCCGAGCACCGGCAGGCCGTCCCGGGCTCCGGCGGCGACGGACTCCATCACCGGGGCGAACCGGGCGATGGCGCCGCAGCGCAGGTAGTCGCCGTAGGAGAAGCCGCCGGGCAGCACCACGGCGTCGACGCCGTGCAGGTCGGGGTCGTCGTGCCAGAGGGACACCACCTCGGCACCGGCGATCCGGCCGGCCCGGGCGGCGTCCCGGTCGTCCAGCGAGCCG
The DNA here is from genome assembly GCF_036421995.1 of Plantactinospora veratri. Taxonomy (NCBI): domain Bacteria; kingdom Bacillati; phylum Actinomycetota; class Actinomycetes; order Micromonosporales; family Micromonosporaceae; genus Plantactinospora; species Plantactinospora veratri. Next base: position 137,617 of record NZ_JAZGQL010000020.1, on the reverse strand, counting down.
GGGAACGTCACCACGCCGATCCGGGCGCTCATGGATTGCGCTCCTCGGCGTCGCCGGCCTCGACGACCCGGACCGCGAAGTCCTCGATCACCGGGTTGGCCAGCAGCTTGTCCGCGATCTCCCGAGCCCGGTCCAGGTCCGGCTGGCCGGTGAACTCGATCTCGATCCGCCGGCCGATGCGCACGGAGGACACGTCCGTGACTCCGAGCCTCGGCAGGGCATTCGCGACGGCCTGGCCCTGGGGATCGAGAATCTCCGGCTTGAGCATGACGTCGACGACGACGCGAGGCACTGGGCACTCCTGACTGTGTACGCAGTTGGGTGCCGGCCCACGAAAGGGGCGAGCGGAGCCAGCGTACCCGGCCGACCAGCCAGTTGATGCACGGGCCGGCGCGTCGATGCCCCGACCGACCCCGGGTGCCGGCCGAGCGCCTCCGGTGGACCCGGTCACCCGCCGGAGAGGGTCGGAAACCGACCACAGAGGTTCACCCTTGTGAATAGGTGACGAACGGCTTAGCGTGTGGCGTCAAACGTCCGGTTGTCTACACCGAACGTTGACTGTCCAGGTCCGTACGGCGGACATCCTCCCGCCTACGGCGGCTCAAACCGACCCGGTGACCCCGGGTAAACCCCCCGGAAGGAGCCCCCTGTGCGTCTTCGCCGAACCCTGGTGATGCTCGCCACCGCCATGGCCGGCGCGCTCGTCGCGCCGTCCGTCGCCACTGCCGCCCCCGCCACCCCCTTCATCATCGGCGGCGGCACCGTCTCCTCGGCCCCCTGGGCCGCGGCCGTGCTCAGCAACGGCTCGTTCACCTGCTCCGGCACCATCATCGCGGCCCGCTGGGTGCTCACCGCCCGGCACTGCGTCAGCGGCACGATGTCGGTGCGGGTCGGCAGCGTCAACCGGTCCTCCGGCGGCGTCACCAGTGGCGTGACCGCCAGCTACTCCCGGTACGACCTCGCGCTGCTCAACCTGTCCACCTCGATCAACACCAGCTACATGCCCCTGTCCAGCGCCTACCCGCCGGTCAACTCCACCAACTCGATCTACGGGTGGGGCATGACCTGCTACAGCGGCTGCTCGGCGTCGACCACGCTGAAGACCGCGACGGTACGGGTGACCAGCACGAACGTCACCGACGCGTACGGCGGGCGGGCGATCCGCAGCACCCGGGTCAACGGCAACGCCTGGCGTGGTGACTCCGGTGGCCCACAGGTCTACAACGGCGCCCAGGTCGGCGTCGCCTCCACCGCCGACGGGCAGAGCATCCAGAACTACGGCAGCGTCGCCTACAACCGTTCCTGGATCACCTCCGTCTCCGGCGTCTAGGCACCACCCACACCCTCCTCAGGGGTATGGCGCGGACGTTCCAGCTGCGATGGGACGTCCGCGCCGCGCCGTTTGGGCGACCGGCGCGCGGTTTGGCGGCGACGCGGCCGGGAACGGGCTCCGGCGGCCGGTTCGCGGCAGCCGCGCCGTTTCGCAAACTGGAGCGATGTGAACAGCCCTCGCAAAACGCACGGGCCCTGCTCTGCCAGCATCAAGCTGTGCTGGTCGTGACGACGGATCACCTACCGGGGTACGAGATCCGCGCGGTACTCGGCGAGGTCGTATCTTCCCAGGCCCGAACCCGGAACCCGTACCGGGAAGGCGTGAAGAACCTCCGTGGTGGCGCCTATGACCCCAAGGCGCCCGAGAACCTCACCCGCTGGCGTACCGACGCCGTGCAGAAGCTGGGTGAGGAGGCGACCCGGCTCGGCGCGAACGCCGTGATCGGGATGCGGTTCGACCATCGCGAGGTCGGCGAGATGTGGATGGAACTCTGCGCGTACGGCACGGCGGTGGTCGCCGTCCGGCAGCCACCGGAGAATCCACCCAGCGACCAGCCGAAGGTGGCGGCCGAGACGGCACACCTGGCGGAGCCGCTGGACTCCGGGGCGATCGCCGAGGCGCCCAGCGCACCGGACCTCGGCAGCGCCGCCGGCACCCCGACACCCCGAAACTGAGCGCAAGGAAGGGCCCCCGCTTATCGTTTTCGGTAGATGAAGGGGCCCTTCCTAACGCCCTGACGGGTTGCCGGCCGGGATCAGAGGATCGGCGCCGGGTCGTACGCGGCGGCGTCGGGGTGCGCCGCGACCACCGCCGCGATCCGGTCGGCCACGGCCCGGACCTGGGCGGACGCCGCCCCGGTGAAGCCGGCACGGTCGGCGACCAGCTCGTCGATCTCGGGCCGGGTCAGCCCGAGCCGGCCGTCGGCGGCGAGCCGGTCGAAGAGGTCGTTCTCGGCGGCGCCCTTCTCCCGCATCGCCAGCGCCACCGCGACCGCGTGCTCCTTGATCACCTCGTGCGCGGTCTCCCGACCGACCCCGCGCCGCACCGCCGCGACAAGAATCTTGGTGGTGGCCAGGAACGGCAGGTAGCGGTCCAGTTCCCGGGCGATCACCGCCGGGTACGCGCCGAACTCGTCCAGCACGGTCAGGAAGGTCTGGAACAGCCCGTCGGCGGCGAAGAACGCGTCCGGCAGCGCCACCCGGCGCACCACCGAGCAGGAGACGTCGCCCTCGTTCCACTGGTCGCCGGCCAGCTCGCCGACCATCGACAGATAGCCCCGGATGATCACCGCGAAGCCGTTCACCCGCTCGCTGGACCGGGTGTTCATCTTGTGCGGCATCGCGCTGGAGCCGACCTGGCCGGGGCGGAAGCCCTCGGTGGCCAGTTCCTGGCCGACCATCAGCCGGATCGTGGTGGCCAGGCTGCTCGGCGCGGCGGCCGTCTGGGCCAACGCGGAGATCACGTCAAAGTCCAGCGAGCGCGGATAGACCTGGCCGACGCTGTCCAGCACCCGGCGGAACCCGAGGTGCTCGGCGACCCGGCGCTCCAGCTCGGCCACCTTGGCCGGGTCCCCGTCGAAGAGGTCGAGCTGGTCGGCGGCGGTACCGACCGGCCCCTTCACGCCGCGCAACGGATAGCGCTCGATCAGGTCGGTCAGCCGCTCGTACCCGATCAGCAGTTCCTCGGCGGCGCTGGCGAACCGCTTGCCCAGCGTGGTCGCCTGGGCGGCGACGTTGTGCGAGCGGCCGGTCAGCACCAGGTCGGCGTGCTCGACGGCGAGTCGGGCCAGCCGGGCCAGTGCGGCGACCACCCGGTCCCGGACCAGTTCCAGCGAGGCGCGGACCTGTAGCTGCTCGACGTTCTCGGTCAGGTCCCGGGAGGTCATCCCCTTGTGCACCTGCTCGTGCCCGGCCAGCGCGCTGAACTCCTCGATCCGCGCCTTCACGTCGTGCCGGGTCACCCGCTCCCGGGCCGCGATCGAGGCGAGGTCGACCTGGTCCAGCACCCGCTCGTACGCCTCGACCGCGCCGTCCGGCACCGGCACGCCGAGATCGCGCTGCGCCCGGAGTACGGCCAGCCAGAGGCGGCGCTCCATCCGGATCTTCTCCTCCGGGGACCAGAGGGCGGCCAGCTCGGCCGAGGCGTAGCGGTTGGCGAGGACGTTGGGGATGCTGGTCACCCCGCCATTGTCTGCCATCCCGGTCCGGATCCGTCCGGCGGGCGGTCCGGGCCCTGGACAATCGCGTTGACCCTCCAGTCGCTGGAATCCATAGCTTCGCCGGCATGGCACCGCAGAAGAAGATCAACCGCCAGCTCACGCTGGAACTCGACGCCGGTAACGCGGCGATGGTCGACATCGGCAAGATGCTCGGCCCGACCGGCGTCAACACCCGGCAGCTCAAGCTCGACTACGACGCCGCCACCTCGGCCCAGCGCGGCGAGATCGTTCCGGTGGTCGTCACCGTCTTCGACGACCGGTCGTACGCGCTGCGGTTCAAGACGCCGCCGACGGCGTACCTGATCCGGAAGGCGCTCGGGCTGGCCGGTGGTTCCGCACGGCCCGGCTCACAGGCGGTGGCCACGATCTCCCGTCAGCAGCTCCGGGAGATCGCCGAGCGGAAGTTGCCCGACCTGAACACCGACGACGTGGCGGCGGCGATGCGGCAGGTCGCCGGCACGGCCCGGTCGATGGGGGTACTCGTCACCGACGACTGAACAGCGTCGGCGGGGTCCGGCACCGGTGCGGTGGGTGGGGGCGGCGGCACCACCCGACCCGGCCCGCCGGAGCCGGACCCGCTGCCGGCGACGGAGCGCCCGGCAGCACGGCTGGGCGCGGCGGCACGGCTGGGCGTGGCGGCACGGCTGGGCTAGGAGACGCCGACTCGACTATCAAACAGTTGTTTGGGAGTGGTGTCGCGATCTCGACCTGGACCTGAGAGGCGTTACGTCGCACGGTTAGCGCATCTGGTGTCCAGGTCACCGATCCCGACGGTTGTCGGGCTCACGGGCTGCGGTGCGGGCTCAGCGTTCCAGGATCGCCACCACGCCCTGGCCGCCGGCCGCGCAGATCGAGATCAACCCGCGTCCCGAGCCGCGCTCGGCGAGCAGCTTGGCCAGGGTGGCCACGATCCGGCCGCCGGTGGCGGCGAACGGGTGGCCGGCGGCCAACGACGAGCCGTTGACGTTCAGCTTGTCGGGGTCGATCGTGCCGAGCGGGGCGTCCAGGCCCAGCTTCTCCTTGCAGAACTCCGGCGACTCCCAGGCGGCCAGGGTGGCCAGCACCTGCGACGCGAACGCCTCGTGGATCTCGAAGTAGTCGAAGTCGGCCAGGGTCAGCCCGGTCCGGGCGAGCAGCCGGGGTACGGCGTACGCGGGGGCCATCAGCAGCCCCTCGTCGCCGTGCACGAAGTCGACGGCGGCGGTCGTCGACGCGCCGAACCAGGCGAGTACCGGCAGGTTGTGCGCCCTGGCCCACTCCTCGGAGGCGAGCAGCACCGTCGACGCCCCGTCGGTGAGCGGGGACGAGTTGCCGGCGGTCATGCTGGCCCGCTCGGCGTCCGGCCCCCGGGTGCCGAAGGCCGGCTTGAGCCGGCCGAGCTTCTCCACGCTGGTGTCGGGGCGGAGATTCGCGTCCCGGGTCAGCCCGAGGTACGGCGTGACCAGGTCGTCGAAGAACCCCCGGTCGTACGCGGCGGCGAGCCGCTGGTGCGACCGGACCGCGAGTTCGTCCTGGGCCTGCCGGTCGACGTTCCACCGCCGGGCGGTGACCGCCGCGTGCTCGCCCATCGACAGTCCGGTACGCGGCTCCGCGTTGCGCGGGATCTCCGGCCGGAACGGCTGGGCCGGGCGGAGCCGGCTGGCGGCCTTCAGGCGCCCGCCGAGGGTACGGGCGGCGTTGATCTCCAGCAGGGTGCGCCGCAGTTCCTCGTTGACGGCCAGCGGCGCGTCCGAGGTGGTGTCCACGCCACCGGCGACCCCGACGTCGATCTGACCGAGCGCGATCTTGTTGGCGACCAGGATCGCCGCCTCCAGGCCGGTGCCGCAGGCCTGCTGGAGGTCGTACGCCGGGGTGTGCGGGTCGAGCCGGGAGCCGAGTACCACCTCCCGGGTGAGGTTGAAGTCCTTCGAGTGCTTGAGCACCGCCCCGGCGGCCACCTCGCCGAGCCGCTCGCCGGCCAGGCCGAACCGGGCGATCAACCCGTCCAGGGCGGCGGTCAGCATGTCCTGGTTGGACGCCTTTGCGTACCGACCGTTGGAGCGGGCGAACGGGATCCGGTTGCCTCCGAGGACCGCGACGCGGCGTACGGTTTCCATGGTGACGCCTCCAGAACGCAGGGTTGTTCCTACCTTACCCGCGAGTAGGCTTCTCTCATGAGTGACAGGTACGCGAGCTTCGCCCACACCGGTCCCGGCCGGGCGCTGGTCAAGCGCCTCGGCCTGCCCGACCCGCCCAGACTGCGCCGGTACCGCCCCGGCGACCCGCTGACACACGGCCCGGTACGCCTCGACGCCGCCTCCGGCGGCCGCCTGGTCGAACCGCTGGCCAAGGTGCTCACCTCGGCCGGCGTGGAGATCTCCGATCCGGCCACCATCCGGCCCACCGGCGGCGACGGCCGGGTGCCGCCGCAGGCCGCCCTCCTCTACGACGCCACCGGCATCACCGACTCGGCCGGGCTGCGTGCGCTCTACGACTTCTTCCACCCGCTGGCCCGGGCGCTGCACCCGTCCGGCCGGGTGGTCGTCTTCGGCACGCCGCCGGAGTCCTGCGCCACCGCGCGGGAGGCGACGGCGCAGCGCGCCCTGGAAGGGCTGACCCGGAGCATCGGCAAGGAGTTCGGCCGGGGTACGACGGCGCAGCTCGTCTACGTCGCGCCGGGCGCCGAGCGGGCGGTCGAGTCGACCCTGCGCTTCCTGCTCTCCGGCCGTTCGGCGTACGTCTCCGGACAGGTGGTCCGGATCGGCCCGGCCGAGGTGCCGGAGGTCGACTGGGCCCGCCCGCTGGACGGCCGGATCGCCCTGGTCACCGGTGCCGCCCGGGGGATCGGGGCGAAGGTCGCCGAGGTGCTGGCGGCCGACGGTGCCCAGGTGGTGGCCCTGGACGTACCGGCCGCCGGTGACGCGCTCGCCGAGGTCGCCAACGCCGTCGGCGGTACGGCGGTACAGCTCGACCTGACCGCGCCGGACGCACCGCTGCGGCTCGCCGACCACCTCGCCGACCGGCACGGCCGGGTCGACGTGCTGGTGCACAACGCCGGGATCACCCGGGACAAGACGCTCGGCCGGATGCAGCCGGACTGGTGGGACTCGGTGCTGGAGGTCAACCTCACCAGCCAGGAGCGGATCAACGACGTACTGCTCGACCGGGAGCTGATCCCGCCCGGCGGGCGACTCATCGGGGTCTCCTCGATCGCCGGGATCGCCGGCAACCGGGGCCAGACCAACTACGCCACCTCCAAGGCCGGGGTGATCGGCCTGGTGCACTCGATGGCTCCGGTCCTCGCCGAGCGCGGCATCACCGTCAACGCGGTCGCGCCGGGCTTCATCGAGACCCGGTTGACCGCCCGGATCCCGCTGGTGCTCCGCGAGGCCGGCCGGCGGATGAACAGCATGGCCCAGGGCGGCCTGCCGGTCGACGTCGCCCAGACGATCGCCTGGTTCGCCTCGCCCGGCTCGGCCGGCGTCACCGGCAACGTGGTCCGGGTCTGCGGCCAGAGTCTGCTGGGGGCGTGATGGCGCAGCTGCCGAACGACACCGGGGACAGCACTGCGGACGAGCCCGGGAGAGCACCGGGGAGGTCCGCGGTCGAGCTGGCGGCGCTGCCGGCCCCCGGGCCGCTCTACCGGCGGGCGGCGATCGGGCTGGCCCCGAGGTTCGGTGCGGCCCGGCGGGCCGACCGGCTCCCCGGGACCGGACTGCTGGTCCGGGCGGTCACGGTCGACCGGGACCACCTCGCGGCGTACGACCGGGTCTGCGGGTTCCGGCTCGCCGACGCGCTGCCGCCGACCTATCCGCACGTACTCGCCTTCCCGCTGGCGTTGCGCCTGATGAGCGCGCCGGAGTTTCCGCTGCCCCTGGTCGGCCTGGTGCACGTGGCGAACCGGATCACCACGTACCGGCGGATGGACGCGGCGGAGCCGCTGGACCTGGCGGTACGCGCCGTCGACCTGCGCCCGCACGACCGGGGCCGGCAGTTCGACGTGGTCTGCACCGCCTCGGCCGACGGGGAGGTGGTGTGGCGCGGAGTGTCGACGTACCTGCGGCGGGAGCGTACGGCGGCCGGCGGCCGGGGCGACTCCCCGGAGCAGCCGGCGGCGCCGGCCCCGACCGCGCTCTGGCGGCTGGGCTCCCGGGTGGGCCGGGACTACGCCCGGGTCTCCGGCGACCACAACCCGATCCACACCTCGCGGGTCGCCGCCCGGCTGTTCGGCTTCGCCGGGCCGATCGCGCACGGCATGTGGAGCAAGGCGCGGTGCCTGGCGGCGTTGGAGGGGCGGCTGCCCGACGCGTACACCGTGGAGGTGGCCTTCCGGCGGCCCGTGCCGCTGCCCGGTACGGTCGCGTTCTCCGCCGACCCGGCCCGGAGTTTCGGGCTGTACGACCCGTCGCGTGGTCGCGCCCACCTGGTCGGCGAGGTGGCCGCGACCGGGGTCTGATCCGGTGTGATCCGGACTGATCGCGCTCTCGCCCCAAGCCCGACAGGACGGAACAAACATCGAGATTCGTCGTTGACACGACTGGATGTGCATCGATAGTCTTCGTTTGATGCTGGAAAGCGCTTTCCAGCATCCCCGTCCCCAACAAGTGCGCGCCCGGAACCGCCGGCCGCACCGTCCACCATCGCTGGCGGCGCCCGCGTCCCACCCGCGACCCGGCCGCCGAGGTGGATCACTTCCGCTCGGAGGTATCTGTGTCCAGCACCGAAACCACCACGTCCCAGCGCGTACGACGGCTCACCCGGACGCCACTGCTCGCCGCAGCCACCGCCGCCGTACTCGTCACCACCTCGATGGTCGCGACGCCCAGCGCGTCGGCCGCCTCGTTCAACATGCAGGGCTGGGCGACCCAGTGCGGTGGCACCACCGGCGGCGGCAACGCCTCCCCGGTGACGGTCACCAGCGGCAGCCAGTTGGTCAGCGAGATGCAGGCCAGCGGTGCGCGCGTGATCCGGGTCTCCGGCAGCCTGTCGATCAGCGGCATGCAGAAGGTCGCCGCCAACAAGACCATCATCGGGGTGGGCAGCAACGCCGCCATCACCGGTGGCGGGCTCAACGTCGCCAGCGTCAGCAACGTCATCATCCGGAACATCAACTTCCGGAACTGGAGCGACGACGCGATCAACGTGCAGTACTCGACCCGGGTCTGGATCGACCACAACAGCTTCAGCAACGGCTCCGACGGCGCGGTCGACATCAAGCGGGCCTCGGACTGCGCCACCGTCTCCTGGAACCGGGTCTTCGACCACGACAAGTCGTTCCTGCTCGGCCACTCCGACGACAACGCGAGCGAGGACAGTGGCAAGTTGCGGGTGACGTACCACCACAACTGGTTCGACGGCTCCAACCAGCGGCACCCCCGGGTCCGCTTCGGCAACCCGGTGCACGTCTTCAACAACTACTACAACAACGTCGGCGGCTACGGCGTCGCCTCCACCGAGGGCGCGGGCGTGCTCGTCGAGGGCAACTACTTCGAGAACACCGACGACCCGTACCACCTCGGTGAGGCCAGCTCCGGCCCCGGCACCCTGGTCGCCCGGAACAACCACTTCGTGAACTCCGGCAGCGGCCAGACCGGCGGCAGCGTACGGAGCCTCCCGTACAGCGTCAGCGTCGACCCGGCCGCCAACGTCAAGTCCATCGTCACCGGCGGCGCCGGCACCGGCCGGATCTGACCGTCGGCACGGCTGATCCGACCCCGCACCACCGGCGACGTGACGGGTGCTCCGGTCCCACCGGACCGGAGCACCCGTACCCCCGTTCCCGCCGACCGTCGGCCGGGCACCTCGGCAGCGCGGCGCCCGAGCGGTCAGCCGGCCGCCTCGTAGCGCGGCCGCGTCTGCGGCACCGGTCGGCGACCGGCCAGGGCGACGGCGGCGACGCCGACCCGGGCCAGGGCCAGCAGTCCGGCCAGCACCGCCACCGCCACGATCGCGTCACCGACATCCGGGGCGAAGAGCCGCACCTGCGTCAGCCCGGCACCGTCCCAGGCCGCCGGGATCGCCCAGGTCACCCCCACGGCCAGCCCGGCGCAGCCGGCGACCCAGCCGGCCGCTCCGGCGAGGATCCGGCGGCGCGACCCGGCCGCTCCGGCCGGGCGACGGAGGAGCCGGAGTACCGACCAGGCCAGCAGGCCGAGCAGGAGCACCGCGACCACGCCCAGCCCGGCGAGCAGCCGGGTGAAGGTCGGATCCTTCGCCGCACCGGCCTCCGGCTCGGCGCCGCCGAGGATCCGGGCCACGTTGAAGGCCGCCGAGACGAGCGGACCGTCCATCGCCAGGCTGTAGATGTTGGCCAGCACCACCACGGCCAGATCCGACCCGGGTACCAGCACGATGTGGCCGAACGAGTTCGCCGTCGCCCCGGCGTGCCAGACCACCCGCTCGGCCGGACCGCCGAGCGTGCCGTCCCGCCACCCCATCGCGTACCGGCCACCGCCGCCGGTCGGGACCTGGCCGGTGTGCAACTGCGCGACGCCCTGTGGGGACAGGACCGCGCGACCCGAGTACCGGCCGCCGGCCAGCTGTGCCATCGCGTAGCGGGTCACGTCGGTGAGGCTCGCCGCCAGGAAACCGTAGGTCACGCCGGAGCCGTCGAAGCCCGGGTCGAAGCGCCGCGGACGGCCGAGGTAGTAGCGGTGTCCGGGCGGTACCCCGACCGCCTCCGCCTCGGCACCGGTGGCGGCGGAGTCGACCATCCCGAGTGGATCGAGTACATGCCGGCGCAGATATCCGCCGTAGCTCTCCCCGGTCACCTCCTCGACCAGTACGCCCAGGATCATGTAGTTGGCGTCGCTGTACTGGTGGACTCCGCCCGGCTCGGCCGTCGGCCGGACCGCCGCGAGGTCCCGTACCGCACGGGCCAGCGCGCCGGGCGTGTTGTCGTACCGGTCGGTGAGCCCCATCGCGGCCACCTGCGGCAGCCCGCTGGTCTGGATGAGCAGCTGCCGTACGGTGATCCTGGCCGCGACCGGATCGTCGGCCAGGCGCAGCCACGGGACGTACCGGCGGACCGGTGCGTCCAGCTCGACCCGGCCCGCCTCGACGAGCTGCATCACCGCCAGCGCGGTGAACGACTTCGTCACCGAGCCGAGCACGAACGGGGTGTGCGCGGTGATCGGGTTGCCGTCACCGTCGACCCCCCAGGTGCCCTGCCCGACGACCCGGTCGCCACGCACCACCGCGTACGCCAGCCCCGGCGTGCGAACCTCGGACATGTACTCCCGCAGGTAGCTCTCCACCCGGGCCAGTTCGTCCGGTGCGGGCACTGCGGCCGCCGACCCGGTCCCGGCGGCCACCGCCGCCGGCAGGGCGAGCACCGCCGCCAGCACCGCCCGGACGGTGTGTCGCAGGCTGGATCCCATTCGTGTTTCCTCCCCGTGAGGTGTCGCCGGCCGACGACTCAGCCGATCTGGCTGAGTAGCCGCTCCAACTCGGCCAGCCGCTGCTTGACCTCGGTCGTCTCGTCGCGGGTGCCGCGCAGCTCGGCACGGAGCGCGGCCAGTTGCTCGGCGGTCGCGGCGGTGGCCTCCGCCGTCCGGGTCTCCGCCTCGACGACCCGCTCGACCAGTGCGCGGTACGCCGCCTCGCCGGCCGTGCTCCGCCGGGCCCGGTAGAAGCCCAGGGCGACGAAGCCGACGACGGCGACCAGCGCCACCCCCAGTACGGCGGACGCGATCGTGGCGGTCTGCGCGATGTCCAGCGCGGCCGACGCGACCGTGGTGGTCTGCGCGATGTCCGGCTCGGCTGCCAACAGTGTGGTCACCTGCTCGTGTCCTCTCCCGATCCGCCCGCTGCCGGGCCGTTCCCTCCGGTTCCGCCAGTTCCGGGCTCCGCCGCCGCCAGCGTCGGGACGGCCCCGGCGATCACCTGCGGGGTGAGTGCCAGCGCGAACGGCACCACCTCGAAGTACTTCACCGAGCTGCCGTCCCGGGCCGTCTCCAGCTCGCCGACGACCAGGCCGGCCGCCTCCAGCCGCTGGAGGTGCATGTAGAGCAGCGGCCGGTTCATCCCCAGCCGACGGGCCAGTTGACTGACATAGCTGCGGCCCTCGACCAGCGCCGCGACGATTCGCAGCCGGTGCGGGCTGGCCAGCGCGGTGAGCATCCGCAGCAACTGCTCCCCCGAGGGCGGGGCCTGGTCCATGCGTCCGGTTCCCTTCCTGGATGTCAGTCTCGTCTGACACCCCCTGTCAGACGAGACTGACACCCCGGACGGCAGACGTCAAGTGACGGATCGGCGACGGCGAGGGCGCGGGCGACGCCGGAAGGCCGTCGGAACAGCGGGGGTGTCAGTCCACCGGGGCGGACGGGGGGCGCCACGAGCGGCCGGCGAGCAGGTTGCCGGCGCCGGTCCAGACGAAGTCCATCATCCGGCCGGCCATCGCGTCCGGGTCGGCGTCGGGGTGGTCGGCCAGCCAGTCGGCGACCGACTCCGAGGCGCCGACCAGGGCATACGCCATGACCTCCAGTTCGGGCTCGCGGACCTCGCGGCCGTCGGCGGCCAGGCCGCGGGCGAGCATCCCGGCGACCACCTCGATGATCCGGCTGCGCATCACCGCCACCTCGCTGGCGAACGGCCGCTCGCCCCGGGCCTGCCGGTAGAGGACCGCCCAGCCGTCCCGGTGCGCCCCGACGAACCGGAAGAACGCCCGCAGGCCGCGCCAGAGCCGCTCCTCGAACGACAGGTCCGGCACGACCGCGCCGACGATCGCCTCCACCAGCCGGGTCCCCTCGCGGTGCAGGCAGGCGGTGAAAAGCTCCTCTTTGGACCCCAGATAGGCGTAGACCATGGGTTTGGAGATGCCTGCTCCGTCGGCGATCTCGTCCATGCTCGCCGCGTGGAAGCCACGTCGGGAGAAGACCCGGACCGCGGCGTCGAGCATCTGCTGCTCCCGTACGGCCCGGGGCAGCCGCCGGAACGCGGGCGGAGTCGACACCCTTGCGAGCTTACCTACTCGTGCGTAAGGTTACGCGTGAGTAACCAATAAAGTTGACCGGAACAGCGACGACCACCAGCAGCCCGGAGGACTCTCGAATGACCGACTTCGACCCGGCGAACTTCGCCTCGCTCGAGCCCAAGCAGTTCGCCCAGATCGTCAAGTCCACCCCGGACGACAAGCTGGCCGAGGTGATGAGCGGCGACCTGCGCGGCAAGGTCCTCGACGCGGTGTTCGGCCGGATGCCGTCGCTGTTCCGGGCCGACCGGGCCGGCAACACCAACACGGTCATCCACTGGACCATCACCGGCCGGGCCGACGGCGGCTCCGACACCTACGAGATCGTCATCGAGAACGGGACCTGCCAGGTCTCGGAGACGCCGCAGCGGGAGCCGAAGCTCACCCTCACGATGGGTCCGGTGGAGTTCCTCAAGATCGTTTCCGGTGGTGCCAACCCGGTGATGATGTTCATGACCGGCAAGCTGAAGGCAAAGGGCGACCTAGGGCTGGCGGCCAACATCGCCAATCTGTTCGACATCCCGAAGGCCTGACCCCCGGCACCCGGGCCCGGCCGAGTCGGCGCCCCGGGCACCGAATCCGACGACCGACGAGGGGACGGCGTGACCGAGTTCTCGCTCGACCTGAACGAAGAGCAACGCGACCTGCGGGACTGGGTGCACGGCTTCGCCGCCGAGGTCGTGCGCCCGGCCGCCGCCGAGTGGGACGCCCGCGAGGAGACCCCCTGGCCGGTGATCCAGGAGGCGGCGAAGGTCGGACTGTACGGCTTCGAGTTCATCGCGAACTGCTGGGCCGACCCGACCGGGCTGTCCCTGCCACTGGCCAACGAGGAACTCTTCTGGGGCGACGCCGGCATCGGCATGGCCCTCTTCGGCACCACCCTGGCGGTCGCCGCCATCTACGGCTCCGGCACCCCTGACCAACTGGTCGAATGGGTACCGCAGTGCTACGGCGACACCGACCGGCCGGCCGTCGCGGCGTTCTGCACCACCGAGCCGGAGGCCGGATCCGACGTCTCCGCCATGCGTACCCGGGCCCGTTACGACGCCGCCGCCGACGAGTGGGTGCTGACCGGGCAGAAGGCGTACGCCACCAACGGCGGGATCGCCGCCGTGCACGTGGTGACCGCCTCGGTGGAGCCCGAACTCGGCTCCCGTGGCCAGGCCGCCTTCGTGGTGCCGCCCGGCACCGAGGGGCTGACCGCGACGAAGAAGCTCAAAAAGCTCGGGCTGCGCGCCTCGCACACCGCCGACGTCTTCCTCGACGAGGTACGGGTGCCGGGCCGCTGCCTGCTCGGTGGGCCCGAGGCACTGCGCGAACGGCTCGACCGGGCCCGCTCCGGCCAGCGCGGCAACAGCCAGGCGGCGATGCGCACCTTCGAACTCTCCCGGCCGACGGTCGGGGCCCAGGCGATCGGGGTGGCCCGGGCGGCCTACGAGTACGCCCTGGCGTACGCCCAGGAGCGGATCCAGTTCGGACGGCCGATCATCGAGAACCAGGCGATCGCGTTCCAGCTCGCGGACATGCGGATGGAGATCGACGCCGCCCGGCTGCTGGTCTGGCGGGCCGCCTGGATGGGCCGCAACAACCGGCCCTTCAGCGCGGGCGAGGGCTCGATGTCCAAGCTCAAGGCCGGCGAGGTGGCCGTCTCGGTGACCGACCGGGCGGTGCAGATCCTCGGCGGCGCCGGCTTCCTGCGCGAGCACCCGGTCGAGCGCTGGTACCGGGACGCCAAGATCTACACCATCTTCGAGGGGACCTCGGAGATCCAGCGGCTGGTGATCTCCCGGGCCATCTCCGGTCGCCAGATCCGCTGATCGGAGCCACCCTTGCCCTCGGACCTCGCGTTCCTCGTCAGCACGCTGACCCGGCGTGGACTACTCAAGCCCGGCTCGCCCCGGCGGGTCGCGGCACAACTCGGCGCGCTGCGGAACTGGGGCTTCAGCCTGGTCGGCGAACTGCGCCAGGCGGCGGCCCGGGACCCGGACCGGACCGCGCTGATCGACGAGGAGCAGGGCGAGATCAGCTACCGGGAGCTACTGGACCGGGCCGAACGGCTGGCCCGGTCGCTGCGGGCCCGGTACGGCATCGCGGAGGGCGACCGGATCGGGGTGCTCTGCCGCAACCACTCCGCCCTGGTGGAGACGGCCCTCGCCGGCGGGCTGCTCGGCGCCGACATCGTGCTGGTGAACACCGGACTCTCCGGGACGCAGCTCGGCACCGTCACCGAGGAGCAGCGGATCCGGCTGCTGGTGCACGACGCCGAGTTCCTCGACCGGGTGGTCGGGCTGCCTGCCGAGGTGGAGCGGGTCGACGAGCGGGAGTACCCGGACCTGGTCGCCGGAGCGCCCCTCGGCGAGCTGCACCCGCCGGGCCGGGACGGCCGGACCATCGTGCTCACCTCCGGCACCACCGGTACGCCGAAGGGCGCCCGCCGGCCCACCCCGAACGGTCTCGGCCCGCTCGTCGCGATCATCGGCCGGATCCCGCTGCACAGCGGGGTCCGGATGATGATCGCCGCCCCGCTCTTCCACACCTGGGGGTACGCCGCGCTCCAGATGGCCTTCGCGCTGCGCGGCACCGTCGTACTGCACCGCAGGTTCGAGCCGTCGGCGGCGCTGGAGGCGGTGGAGCGGCACGGCTGCACCGCGCTCTTCGCCGTACCGGTGATGGTGCAGCGGCTGCTGGAGGTGCCGCCACCGGCAACCCGGCCCCCGCTGGAGGTGGTGGCGGTGAGCGGTTCCGCGCTGCCCGGCGGGCTGGCCACCCGGTTCATGGACCGCTACGGCGACGTGCTCTACAACCTGTACGGCTCCACCGAGGTCTCCTGGGCGGCCATCGCCACTCCGGCCGAGCTGCGCCGGGCGCCGGCCACCGCCGGTCGGCCGCCGCACGGCACCCGGCTGGTGATCGTCGACCCGCGCGGCGAGCCGGTCCCGACCGGCCAGGTGGGCCGGATCCTGGTCGGCAACGAACTGCTCTTCGAGGGGTACACGACGGGCGGCCGGGAAACGGACGGCCGGGGCGACCCGGCCGGCGGGCGGCTGCTGGACACCGGCGACCTCGGCCACCTGGACGCCGACGGGCTGCTCTTCGTCGACGGCCGCGCCGACGACATGATCGTCTCCGGCGGCGAGAACGTTCATCCGTCCGAAGTGGAGAACCTGCTCGCCGAACTGCCCCAGGTACGCGAGGTGGCGGTGATCGGCGTACCGGACCGGACGTACGGGCAGCGGCTGGCGGCGTACCTGGTGCTGCATCCGGGCGAGACGCTCGACCCGGACGCGGTGCGCGAGTACGTCCGCCGCTACCGCGCCCGGTTCTCGGTGCCCCGGGACGTGCTCTTCGTACCCGCCCTGCCCCGCAACGCGACCGGCAAGGTGCTGACCCGGGAACTACGCCGCTACCACCGGGCCTGACCCCCGGCCACCCCTCGGCGGTCGACGGTCAGGCCCCGGGCACGTCGACGGCTCAGGTGGCGACCCGGACGGTGACCGTGCCGATCAGGATCCGGTGGTCGGAGCAGGCGCCGCCGCAGGCGGTGGAGACGGAGAGCGAGTCGCCGGTGTAGGTGCCGACGATCCGGTTCTCGCGTACGAAGATCACGTCGATCTTCTTGCCCTGGACGGGCCGGGCGGCGCCCGCTCACACCTGGGGAATCTCGTGTACCAGGGCCGAGGCGGTCAGCGTCTTGGAGCGCACCTCGCCGCCGCCAACGGTACGGAGCTGGTAGGTGTGCTCGACGTACCCGCCCGGCTGCCCGTCGCCGCAGGGGAAGTCGATCGTCGCGGTGCCGACGGCCGGGTAGGTGTCGTAGACCCCGGGCCCGTCGACGGAGATGGTGACCTTGTCGGCGCCGGTCACCTTCCATTCCAGGACCACCGGCACCCCGGGAACGCGGTTGACGTTCGTACCCTGGTCGCACTGCGGCTTCTGCTTGATCCGGTAGAACACGATGGTCGGACCGCCCGGCTTCTTGCCCGTCGTACCGCTGTCGCCGCCGCCACCAGGTCTGCCGGTGCCGCCGCCCGGCTGGCCGCCCTGGCCCGCCGGGCTGCCGGTCGGTGCCGGCGTTCCGGCCGCCTCGGCCGGCGGGGCACTGCCCAGGCCCGCGTCACCGGTGGCCGGCGCCGAACCGGCCGGTGTGGACCCACCGGTCTCGCTGGTCACGCAGCCGGTCGCGGCGATCGCGATCGCGCCGCCGAGTGCGACCAGCGCCGCCCGAATCAGGTACCTGTGCATGGTCGCTCCTCCGGCAGTGGGATCCCCGGGACCGACGGCCGGGGTTGATCTGACGGTAGGGGAATCGGTCGGAGCCGCGAATCACGACTTCGTGCCAGCCGGCACAGGTCGCGGTCCGCCCCCGCCGCCCGGTGCCGACGGGCTCAGCCGGCCGGCGACTCGACGCGGTCGGGCGCGGCGAGCCGGCCCGCCGCGGCGAGCGCCGCGATGTCGGTCCGGTGGTGCGCGCCCGGCAGGTCGATCCCGGCGACCAGCTCGTAGGCGGCGGCCCGGGCCGTGTCGAGGTCGGCGCCGAGACCGGTACCGGCGAGGACCCGGCCCCCCGCGGAGACCAGCGCACCGTCCGAGTCCCGGTGTGCGGTGCCGGCGTGCACGATCCCGGCCCGCTCCGCACCAGTGATCACGTCACCGGTCCTGGGCGTACCCGGATAGCCCGCCGAGGCGACCACGACGGTGACCGCCGCACCGGACCGCCAGCGCAGCGGCGGATGCGCGGCCAGCGTGCCGGTGGCCGCCGCGTGCAGCAGGCCGACGAGCGGCGTCTCCAGCAGCGCGAGTACGACCTGCGTCTCCGGGTCGCCGAACCGCGCGTTGAACTCGATCACCCGTGGCCCGTGCCGGGTGATGGCGAGCCCGACGTAGAGCAGTCCGCTGAACGGGGTGCCCCGACGTCGCATCTCGGCCAGGGTCGGCTCGACCACCGTCCCCATCACCTCGTCGACGGTGCCCGGGGGCAGCCACGGCAGCGGCGCGTACGCCCCCATGCCGCCGGTGTTCGGGCCGGTGTCGCCGTCGCCGACCCGCTTGAAGTCCTGGGCCGGCAGCAGCGGCAGCGCGGTCTCGCCGTCGGTGACCACGAAGAGCGACACCTCGGGTCCGGCCAGGTACTCCTCGACGACGACCCGGCCACACCCGGCGGCGTGGTCGAGTGCCGCCGACCGGTCGCCGGTGACCAGTACGCCCTTGCCGGCGGCGAGCCCGTCGTCCTTGACCACGTACGGCGGGCCGAACTCGTCGAGCGCCTGCGCCACCAGCGCCGATCCGATCCCGCTGCCGGGATTGTCGACCGTCCGGGCCCGGGCCGTCGGCACCCCGGCCGCCGCCATCACGTCCTTGGCGAACGTCTTGGAGCCCTCGATCCGGGCCGCCTCGCCGGACGGACCGAAGCAGGGGATGCCCTTGGCGCGTACCGCGTCGGCGACCCCGGCGACCAGCGGCGCCTCCGGACCGACGACGACCAGGTCGGCCTGGACCTCGACGGCGAGCGCCGCGACCGACGCCGGATCGGTGGCCTGCACCGGGCGCAGCTCCGCGACCGCGGCGATGCCCGGGTTGCCCGGCGCGGCGATCAACTGGTCGACGGCCGGGTCTGCGGCGAGGCCGAGCGCCAGAGCATGCTCCCGCCCGCCGCCACCGATAAGTAGTACGCGCACGGCCACCGATCCTACGGTCAGGGGTGTAAGGAAGGGCCCCCGCCTATCGTTTTTTGTTGTACAGGGGGCCCTTCCTTACACCCCTCGGGGCGGGATCAGTTCGTGGCGGACGATGTTCTCGTCCCGGCCGGGGCCGACGCCGACCACGCTGACCCGGGCCCGGGACAACTCCTCGATCCGGGCCAGGTAGCGGCGGGCGTTCTCCGGCAGCTCCGCCTCCGACCGCGCCTTGGAGATGTCCTCCCACCAGCCGTCCAGCTCCTCGTAGATCGGCTTGGCGTGGTGGATCGCGGTCTGCGTCATCGGCATGTCGTCGTACCGCTCGCCGTCGATCTCGTAGCCGACGCAGATCGGCACCTTCTCCAGCCCGGAGAGGACGTCGAGCTTGGTGACGACCAGGTCGGTGATGCCGTTGAGCCGTACGGCGTACCGGGCGATCACCGCGTCGAACCAGCCGCACCGGCGTTCCCGGCCGGTGGTGGTGCCGTACTCGGCGCCGACCTTGCGCAGGTGGGCGCCGTTGTCGTCGAAGAGTTCGGTCGGGAACGGCCCCGACCCGACCCGGGTGGTGTACGCCTTCGTCACCCCGATCACCTGGTTGATCGCCATCGGCGGGATGCCGGAGCCGACACAGGCGCCGCCGACCGTCGGGTTCGACGAGGTGACGAAGGGGTACGTGCCGTGGTCCATGTCGAGCATGGTGGCCTGGGCACCCTCCAGCAGCACCGTCTCGCCCCGGTCCAGCGCGTCCCAGAGGATCACCCGGGTCTCGGCGATGTACGGCCGCAGCCGCTCCGCGTAGCCCAGGTATTCCTCGGTCACCGCGTCGACGTCCAGCGCCTTGCGGTTGTAGACCTTGAAGAGGATCTGGTTCTTCTCCCGCAGCGCGAGTTCGAGCTTCTTGCGCAGGATGCCCGGGTCGAGCAGGTCCTGCACCCGGATGCCCATCCGGGCCACCTTGTCGCCGTACGCCGGGCCGATGCCCCGGCCGGTGGTGCCGATCCGGGACGAGCCGAGGTAACGCTCGACGACCCGGTCCAGCGCCCGGTGGTGCGGCATGATCAGGTGTGCGTCGCCGGAGATCCGCAGCCGGGAGACGTCGACGCCCCGCTCGGCCAGGCCGTCGATCTCGGAGATCAGCACCTTCGGGTCGACCACTACACCGTTGCCGATCACGATCACCGCGCTCGGCGAGAGCGCGCCCGACGGCATCAGGTGCAGCGCGTACTTCTGCCCGTCCGGAGTCACCACCGTGTGCCCGGCGTTGTTGCCGCCGGAGTAACGGACGACGTAGTCGACCCGGTCACCCAGCAGGTCGGTAACCTTGCCCTTGCCCTCGTCGCCCCACTGCGCCCCGATGAGCACGATCGCCGGCATCTCTAAACCCGCCTCCAGGGGGCTCGGGTGCCAGGTGGCGACCGCGTGGCGAGCCCGGGGTGTCAGGCTAACAAAAAGTGACGACCCGGCCGGCAGAGGCCGGCTGGCGGCAGGAGGCGACTCCCGGTGTACGACGTGGTACTGCTCACCCTCGCCCGGGGTGAGGACACCCCGACGGGTTGTGGCGCGGGCGGCGACTGCTGTTCGTCCGCTGCGGCACCCGACCGGGCGAGCTGCGCGGAGACCCCACGGGTACCGGTGCTGGCCTGCGCCGACGCGCTCACCGAGCGCGGTGCCCGGGTGGAGACGGTGACCGCCCGGTCGGATCGGGAGATCGACGCCGTGCTGGCCCGGTTGGACGGTCCGCCCCGGCCGGACGGGCTCGACTGGCCCGACCCGGACGCTAAGACCCGACTCGTCGTCGCTACAGCGAGTGACGGCCAGTTACGCGCCGTCATGCGCCGGCTGGTCCGCCGGTACGCCCCGCCGCCCAGCCGCCGCCCGGCCGACCTCGCCGCCAACCGGACCGTGCCGGACCTGCCGGCGATCGGCGTACTGCCGCTGGAGCCGAGCCGGTCGGCGGCGTCCGGTCCGCCCCGGGACCTCGCCGGACAACTCGGCCTGCCCCGCGAACCGGCGGCGGTCGCCGGGGCCGTGCTCGACGGTCGGGTACGCCGCCTCGACCTGCTCCGCAACGACGGCGGTTCGGTAACCCTGGACGGCGCGCTGCTCGGTGCCGCCAACGACGCCGGTACCCCGTTGGCCTGGCGCGGTCGGGTGGAGGTGGACGACACCGTGCTGTCGGCCGGCGACGACCCGCTCTTCGCCTGCGCGATCGGCAACGCGGGCGGCTACGCCGAACTGGGCGGGGTGCGCCTGCTGTCCACGGCGGACCCGGCCGACGGCACCGTCGAGGTGGCGGTGGCCGTACCGGTGACCGAACGGTCCCGCCTCGGCCGCCGGACGGTACGCCTCGAGGTCCGGCGGGCGCGTGGCCGTGCGGTCGCGGTCACGCCCCGGGATCCGGAGGTTCCGTTCCTGGACGACGGGGTAACGGGGACCCTCAACCGCAAGCGATCGTGGTGGATCGAGCCGGGGGCATGGGCGGTGTACGACCACTGATCTCTTGTGGAAGGCTGTAGGTGGGACCTTCGTGCCCGGCCCGAGGCCGATCGGCGGGCATATCCTCGGGTGTGGGAGGGAGGTAGGTAGGTCGTGGTGAACAATCATGGAGACCGGGTGTACGTGCCGGGCCAGGTGCCGCCAGCGCCGCAGGAGGCCGAGCCGCTGTGGCCGCCGGACGAGATCGTCGCCGAGCCGCGCGACGAGTCCAATCCGATCAGTTGGGCGCCGGCTCCACCGCCGCCTCCGGACGCGACCCCGCCGGGCCCGATGGCCGGGGTTCCGCAGCCCGTCGCGCACCAGCCCTACCAGTCCACCCCACCGCCTCCTCCGCCACCCGCTGTCCCGGTGCCGCCGGTCCCGCCGTCGTTCGGCCCCGTGCCGATCCCGCCCGCGCCCCCCGTTCCGCCGCCTGTCCCGCCGGTGACCGCCGTACCGCTGCACCCGCCGGTCCCGCCCGTGCCGGCGCCGCCGCCACCACCGGGTCCGGCTCCGCACAGCGGCGCGGCCGAGACCCCGGTGCACTCCCCGACCCGGGTCTGGCCGACGGTCACCCCGGGCAACCAGGGCCGGGCCTCGGTGGGTACCGGTGACATCCATCGCCCGGACGCGGTCGGCCGGGTTCGGCCGGAGTCCCCGGACCGGCTGGCGACGACCGGCGAGGAGCGCACCGGCGGCACCGGTACGGCCGAGCCGCGAGCGGCCGGGAAGGCCAGCGTCAGCCCCACCGCCGGGAAGGCCAGCGTCAGTCCCACCGCGGGCAAGGCGGCGGTCAACCCGGTGAGCCCGTCCGCCGGGAAGGCGTCCGTCAATCCGGCCACTGGCAAGGCGACGGTGAACCCGGTGAGCGGGGCGCCCCCGGTCGCACCGGCCGGCACGGAGCCGGTCAGCGGGGCGGCCCCGACCAGCGGCGCCATACCGGCGAACGACTCCGTCCCGACCAGCACCCCGACCCCGACCGGCGGGGCGATTCCGGTCAGCGGGGCGGCTGGCGGCGGCCAGGCCGCCGGGGCCGCCGAGGCCGGCTCCGGCACGCCGCAGGGCGGGCCGGCGGGGCCGCTGGGAGCGGCCGAGGCGAGCGGGGCCCGGCCGGAAGCCGGGCCGGCCGAGCAGCCGAAAGCCGCCGCGCCGGCCGAGCAGCCGAAAGCCGCCGCGCCGGCCGAGCAGCGGGAAGCCGACCGGGCCGCCGAAGCGGCCGAGCCGGGCGAAGGCGTCCGAGCCGCCGAACCGGCCCGTGGCCGGGCGACACTGCCGGCCACCAGCCGGAGCCAGCCGGAGGGCGGGCCGGCCCGGCCGCCGACCGAGTCACCGTGGGCACAGCCGCCGCAGCGACCGGTCGGCCCGCAGCACGGCGCCCCGGCACCGGTGGCAGCACAACCTGTGGCACCACCTCCGGTACCGGCACAACCGTTACCGCCGCAGCCCGTCTCCGGTCCCGGCCCCGGTCCGGTCAGCGGAGCCGCGCCACCGGTCGGCCCGTACCCGCCCACGATGGCGCCCGGCGCCTACTCGGCGGCGGCGCGTCCGGTGCCGGCCTATCCGCCGCCGCCGTCGCCCCAACAGCCGGTACCGCCGCAGCCGCCGCTACCGCCTCCGGTGGCGGCCCACCCCGCCTACCCGCCGCAGCCGCCGGACCAGCCCGGTCCGCCGGGTTACCCGAGCCAGCCCGGCTACCCGAGCTATCCGCCCCCGCCTCCACCGGTACCCGGCCCGCAGTCCGGCTGGGCACCACCGCCGGTGCCACCGGTCCCGCCGCACCCCGGGGTGACCGAGGTGCCGCAGCAGCCGTACGCCGAGTCGGCCGGGGTGCAGGGGGTGCCAGCGCAACCCGCCTACCCCGACCCGCTCTGGACACCGGACTCCGGTACCCCCACCGCCGAGGACTTCGCCCGGCGCCGGGCGGTACGCCCCGCCGACCCCGTCGCGCAGACCGGGCTACGCGCCGCGGTCAACAAGACCACGCTGGGGCTGGTGAAGCTCGCCCCGGGGCGGCACGAGCAGGAGATCAAGCAGGACATCGAGATGATCCGCCGGAACTTCGGCGGGTTGCGGCAGGTGACCGTCGTCAACCCCAAGGGCGGTGCCGGCAAGACGGTGGCGATCCTGCTGCTGGCGATGACCTTCGGGCAGAAGCGCGGCGGGTACGTGCTGGCCTGGGACAACAACGAGACCCAGGGGACCCTGGGCATGCGGGCCCAGCAGGACTTCCACTCCCGGACCGTGCGGGACATGCTGCGCGACCTCTACCAGTTCAAGGGTGCGCACGGCCGGGTCGGCGACCTGTCGCAGTACGTACGCTCGCAGAGCGAGGGCATGTTCGACGTCCTCGCCTCCGACGAGTCCGCGACCGGTGGCGAGATGCTCACCGCCGCCGCCTTCGCGGAGATCCGCGAGGTGGTCAGCCGGTTCTACAAGCTGATCTTCGTGGACACCGGCAACAACGTCCGGGCCCAGAACTGGCAGGCGGCGATCGACGCCACCGACCAGCTCGTGGTGACCATGTCGGCCAGGAACGACTCCGCCGAGACGGCCGCCCGGATGCTCGACCACCTGGAGCAGAGTGGCCGGCAGCGGCTCGTCCGGCAGGCGGTGACGGTGGTCTCCATGCCGCCGTCCCGCAAGGAGATCGACCTACCGGCGATCCAGCGGCACTTCGCCGCCCGCACCAGGACGGTGCTGCTGGCACCGTACGAGCGGTTGATCGACACCGGCGAGCCGATCCGGTACGCCGGACTCTCGTCCGCGACCCGGGACGCCTGGCTCAAGATCGCCGCCTCGGTGGCCGAAGGGCTCTGACCCCGGTCACGACGACGACCCCGGTCGCGGCGTTCCTGGCCAGGACGCTTCTGGTCACGGCGCGTCTGGGCACGACGCTTCTGGTCGGGTCGGCTCGCCGACGGCCGGGAGCGGGTCGGGTGGCCGCCCGGCCGCCGACGCCGGACCGGTGCCGGTCAGGTGCTGGAGAGGGCGTCCCCGGCCGCCGGGTCGCAGTCGCGGAGGAACTGCGCACAGCGGGCCGCCTCGTCGGACTCGCCGATCTCGCCGGCCGCCCGGGAGAGCACGTGCAGGCAGCGCAGGAACCCCCGGTTCGGCCCGTGGCCCCACGGGACCGGGCCGTGCCCCTTCCAGCCGCTGCGGCGGAGCTGGTCCAGGCCCCGGTGATAGCCGGTGCGGGCGTACGCGTAGGCGGCGACGACCTGGCCGGAGTCGAGGGCCCGCGCGGCCAGCGCCGCCCAGGCGGCACTGAACGTCGGGTGCTGCGCGGCGGCCGAGGCGTACGCCTCGTCGGTGTTCGCCGCCCGCGCGGCGGCGAGGGCCGACTCGGCCTCGTCGTCGCCGGGCAGCAGGGTGGCCGGCGGTTCGGGCAAGAGGTTCTGCATCGGACCATTCAACCCGGCCGCCGGCTGCTCCGGCGAGCGGGGTATGTCACGGGGCTGGCTGAAAGGCTGAGTGATCTGTCACGCGTGCGGCCGGTGCGGTACCGGCGGGACTGGACTACAAATAGAGATCCGGAGCCTCCCCAGGACCCGGTAACAGAGAGCCCGGCGACCTGGTGTCGTCGGGCTCTCGCCGGTTCCGGGCGGGCCGGCTTGCCCGGCCGGGGCAAGATGGCAGGGTGCCCACGCCACCCCCCGCCGACGTGCTCGAACCGCACGACGACACCGTCGACGAGATCGAGTCACGCGAGGAACTGGATCTCCATCTCCGGGCCGGCAGCCTGGCCGGCCTGACCGTGCAGGGGCTCCGGCTGGATCGCGATCCGGTACCGGACCTGACCGGGGTCGACCTGACCGGCACCCTCTTCGCCGGGTGCCGGTTCGTGTCCCGGGAGGTGGAGGCGGAGCTGGTCCGGCGCGGCGCGACCGTGGTGCCCGCGTTCGCGGCAGTGCCGTACCCGACGCACCCGTCCCGGCTCTACACCGCCGACGAGCTTGCCGCCGGGTTCGACACCGGCGGCTTCGCCGGAATGTACGACACCGTCGTCTACGAGCACTTCCGGGCGCACGGCGGCGCGCTGCCGGAGCTGCGGGAGGCGCTGGCCCAGCGGCTGCACGACCACGCCGTCGACAACGCGCTGACCGACGCCACCCGCTCCTGGCTGGCCCGGCACGGTCCGGGTTCGGTGGTCGGGGTGATGGGCGGGCACGCGGTACCGCGCGGCACCTCGGCGTACCGGCTGGCCGCGACGCTCGGCTGGGAGCTGGCCCGGGCCGGCCGGCTGGTGGTGACCGGCGGTGGTCCCGGGGTGATGGAGGCGGCCAACCTGGGCGCCTACCTCTCCGAGCGGTCGGCGGCCGACCTCGGTTCGGCGATCGACCTGCTGGCCACCGCACCGGACTTCACCGATCACGACCCCTACACCGCGGTCGCGCTGCGGGTACGGGCCCGGTTCGGGCCGGCCGTTCCGCAGCCCCGCACCAGCAACGGAAACGCCACCGACATCGGGAAGAGCAGCGGGAACGGGATCGGCAACGGGCAGCGGGAGGTCGACCCGGACGGCTGGGCCCGGCGCGGTGGGCTCGCCATCCCCACCTGGCTGTACGGGCACGAACCGGCGAACCTCTTCGCCGGCCGGATCGCCAAGTATTTCTCCAACGCGATCCGGGAGGACACCATCCTCCGGCTGGCCCGGGGCGGGATCGTCTTCGCCGCCGGCCGGGCCGGAACGGTGCAGGAGGTGTTCCAGGCGGCCACCAAGACGTTCTACGGCACCGATGGCGACAGCGGGCCGTACGTCTTCCTGGACAGCGCGTTCTGGACCCGGACCCTGCCGATCGAGGCGCTGCTGCGGCCGCTGCTGGCGCTGGCGCCCACCGGTGACCTGGCCCGCTCGGTGTACGTCACCGACGACGTGCACGAGGCCGTCCGGCTGCTCACCGCCGCCGGATAGCGCTGCACGCCGCGGCCCTGGGCGGGTGGGCTGGCCGGTTCACCGATCGCCGACCGTGGCCCACCCGTCGCCGGGATGGAGTGCCGGAAACTACTTGGCCAGCGTCGTACCGGTCGAGCGCAGGTGCTCGCACGCCTCGACGACCCGCTGCGCCATGCCCGCCTCGGCCGCCTTGCCCCAGACCCGAGGGTCGTACTGCTTCTTGTTGCCGACCTCGCCGTCGACCTTGAGTACCCCGTCGTAGTTGCGGAACATGTGGTCCGCGACCGGCCGGGTGAAGGTGTACTGCGTGTCGGTGTCGATGTTCATCTTCACCACGCCGTAGTCGAGCGCCTCGCGGATCTCCTCCAGCAGCGAGCCGGAGCCGCCATGGAAGACCAGGCTGAGCGGCTTGTCACCCTTGTTGTACTTGGCGCCGACCGCCTGCTGGATCTCGTTGAGGATCTCCGGGCGGAGCTTGACGTTGCCCGGCTTGTAGACGCCGTGCACGTTGCCGAAGGTCAGCGCCGCCATGTAGCGGCCCTTCTCACCGAGGCCGAGCGCGTCGACCATGGCGATGCCGTCCTCGACGGTGGTGTAGAGCTTCTCGTTGATCGCGTTCTCGACGCCGTCCTCCTCGCCGCCGACCACACCGACCTCGATCTCCAGCACGATGTGCCCGGCCGCCGCCTCGTCGAGCAGCTGCGCCGCGATCTCCAGGTTCTCCCCGACCGGTACGGCGGAGCCGTCCCACATGTGCGACTGGAAGAGCGGCTCCTCGCCCCGGGCCACCCGCTCCTTGGAGATCGCCATCAGCGGCCGGACGAACTTGTCGAGCTTGTCCTTCGGGCAGTGGTCGGTGTGCAGCGCGACGTTGACCGGGTAGTTCTTCGCCACCTCCCGGGCGTACGCGGCGAACGCCACCGCCCCGGTCACCATGTTCTTGACGGTCGGGCCGGAGAGGTATTCCGCGCCACCGGTGGAGACCTGGATGATGCCGTCGCTCTCCGCGTCGGCGAAGCCGCGCAGCGCCGCGTTCAGGGTCTGCGAGGACGTCACGTTGATCGCCGGGTACGCGTACCGGCCCGCCTTGGCGCGGTCCAGCATCTCGGCGTAGACCTCGGGGGAAGCGATGGGCATGTGAAACGCTCCTTACTAACCGCTCTCGGCCTGCTCGGCCGCTGTCTGGATGAACCTCTTTCCCACCTCCCCTCGCGGCCCGTGGTCCTGGTCCTGGTCCCCGGGTGAGGGTCGATACGCGGGCGCCGCGCGGCTCAGGTGGGAAGGGACTCGCTGGGTGCGCCCGGACCGCGCTGTCCTCCGCCCCGAAGTATCCCGTAGCCCGCTCGCGCCAATTCAACCCACCCGGCCCGGCTCAGCGTTCGGACCGGCCCGGCCAGACCACACCGAGCAGCCAGCTCACCACCGCCATCACGATCGCCCCGTAGAAGGCCGGCCAGAAGCCGTCGATTTCGAACGGCAGGTCGAACACGTCCGCGATCCAGTCCGTGAGCAGGAAGAGCAGCGCGTTGACGACCAGCGCGAACAGCCCCAGGGTCAGCACGTAGAAGACGCAGCCGACGACCCGGATGATCGGCTTGAGTACCGCGTTGACCACCCCGAAGATGAACGCCACGACGAGTACGGTCAGCGCGTCGTCCGCGGTGGTCCGCCCGGTCAGCTCGATACCGGGCACCACCAGGCTGGTGATCCACAGCGCCAATGCGCTGATCACCAGCCGGAACAGGAAGCCCACCGCATCATCGTGGCACGCGACCCGGAGCCGGACGGGCGGTTTAGCCCGCTCCGGGACCGGGCACGGTGCTCCGGGTACGGGTCGCCCGCTCAGCCCGTACGGTGAAGAGCAGCGGCACCGACCGGCAGGAGTAGGACATGGGCCAGCCCGACGAGGACTTCGCTCCCGGCAACCACCTCAGCCCGGACGAGCGTGACCCGGAGGCGCCGGCCGAGGACGCCCTGGAGCAGGCGACCGTCGCGGACCCGAACGTCGAGGACCAGCCGGCCGTCCAGCGCGGGCTGGAGGTCAACGAGTGGGACGCCGTGGAGCAGGCCCAGGTCGTCGGCTCCGACGACGACGACTACCGCTGAGCCGCCGGCGCCGGTAACTCAGCCGGGCTCCCCGGCACCGTCACCGACGGGTCGGAAAGCCCAGCCGGCGGGGCGGGAGGCTCACCCTGCTCCGGCGCCCCGGCGAGCAGCCGGCGGTAGATCCCGGTGAGGATCTCGGCCTGGGCGGCCCAGGTCCAGCCCGCCAGCAGCCCCGGCCGGTCGTACGCGGTCCGGTACCGCCCCGGGTCCGCCAGCACCGCCCGGACCGCGCGGGCGTAGTCGGCGACGTCCCGGGCCCGGAACACCTCGCCCTGCCCGGTCGACCGGACCGTCTCGGCCATCGTCCGCACGTCGCTGACCACCAGCGGCAGCCGGGCGTGCGCGTACTCGAAGAACTTGGTGATCAGCGCGATCTCGTGGTTGGGCCAGTGGTGGATCGGGATCGCCCCGACGTCCGCGCCGGCCAGGAACGGCACCACCTGCCAGTGCTCGACGTACGGCAGCACGTGTACCCGGTCGGCGACGCCGATCCGGTGGGCGTGCGCGACGAGCCTGCGCACGTACTGGAGGTCGGGGTTCACCACCAGCGCGGTGTGCACCCCGGGCAGCTCCGGCAGCGCGTCGACCATGGTCCGCAGGCCGCGCTGCTCGGCGGCGCTGCCGCTGTAGACCACCAGCGGCACGTCGCGCCCGATCCCGCAGCGCTGCCGCAGGTCCGGCCCGGACCCGTCCACCCCGGCCGGGGCGTGTTCGGCGGCGGGCGCGTTCAGCACCACCGCCGGCCGCTCGGCGAGCTGGTGCTCGGCCCGGAGCAGGTCGGCGAGCGCGTCGGAGACGGTGACCACGGCGTCGGCGTACCGGGCGTACTCGCGCTCGTGCGCCCGCATCGCCGGCAGCCAGCGGATGTTCGGCTGCCACGGCCGGATGCCCGGCAGGAACTCGTGGGCGTCCCAGACCAGCCTGACCGGCCGGCCGGCGGCCTGTGCCCTGATCTTGGCTCGGGCACCCACCCCGAGCATCCGGAAGTCGTTGGCGTGGATCAGGTCCGGCGCCAGCTCGTCGACGACCGGCCCGTACGCCAGCTCGTAGTCCCAGAGTCCCGGTTCGAGCCGCCGCCAGGCACCGTTCCCCATCGTCAACTGCCAGAAGAGCGTGTACGCCCGGTCCCACGGGTTGCGGTAGCGGCGGGCGTAGCGGCCCCGGTTGTGCATCTTCGTCCGGACCCAGACCCAGCGGCCGGCCAGCGCGGCCAGCAGCAGCCGGAGCCGGAGCAGGAGTTCCGCCGCCCGGTCCCGCCGGCCCGCCCGGGCGGCCAGTTCGAGTTGCGCGCCCCGGAACCGCAGGTCCGCCCGCCAGGCGTCGACCTGCCGGGACCGGTATTCGGCGATCCCGTTCGGCGGATAGCCGAGCGGCCAGCGCAGCCAGGCCCGCCGGTACTGGTGCCGCTTGCGGAACAGCGGCTCGGGCATCGGCAGCAGCCGTACCCGCGCCCCGCCGAGCTGCCAGTCCTGCGGCGCCCCGGTCGGCGACCGGCCGAGCAGGATCACCTCCCAGCCGGCGTCCGCCGCCGAGCGGGCCTGCTTCTGCACCCGGGAGTCCCCGTGGACGCCGTTGTCGACCAGCATGACGATCCGGCCCCGCACCTGGCGGCCCGTCCCGGCATCGTCCGGCGTCATCGTTCGGCTCCGTCCCACGCACCGCCCCCACGGACCCGGCGAGTGTACGAGCCGGCCCCGGCGACCAGGGCGGGAACGAGATGACACGGAGGTGAACAGCGCGCGACGGAACCGGTCGGACCGGTCAGCGGGTGACGCGCTCCGGGTGCCTGCCGACCCACTCCGCCAGGGTGTCCCGGGCGAACGCGTCGAAGAGGCTGCGGCTCTGGGTCGGGTCCAGACTCTCGACCTGGCCCACCGGCCCACGGTCCGGGTGGTAGGTCCAGCCGATCCCGACCGCGTCCGCCGCGGCCACCGTCCGCAGCGCGCCGAACAGCTCCTGCGGGGTCGTCCCGTCCAGGTCGAGGGTCAGGTGTCGGCCGAGCGCCCGGACGATCTCGGCGACCCGGACCGGGTTGAGGCCGTTGGCCGGATCGGTGACCTCGTGCAGCAGCGCCTCGGCGAACCGCTGCCCGTTGCGGTCCCGGTCGTGCGCCCCCTGCTCCAGCCCGTACCGCTGGCGGAGCAGGTCCTGCGCGGCCGCGCCGTCGAGCCGCTGGCAGCCGGCCGGGAAGACCCGGGTGGTGTGGTGGGACCGTACCTGCTGCGGCAGGCACGCCCGGACCCCGCCGACGGCGTCGGTGAGCTGCCGCAGCCCGGCGTAGGTCAGCGTCGCGGTCGCGTCGAACCGGATCCCGGTCAGCGCGGTGACGGTCCGCTCGGTCAGCGCGGCCCCGGCGGCCAGGTCCGGCCGGCCACCCGGCCGGTGGCTGCCGAGGTAGAAGGCGGCGCTCAGCTTCCCGAAGCCGTGCCCGGGCACCTCGACGCCGAGGTCCCGAGGTACCGAGACGAGATAGAGCCGGCTGCGGTCCGCCGGCACGTGCACCAGCAGCACGGTGTCCGCGCGGTGGCCGTTGCTCCGGCCGTCTCCGCCGTCGACGCCGAGGACGAGGAAGTCCAGCGGCTCGGCCGGGCCGGTCGCCCGGGCCGCGAGCGGTGGTGCGGCGACCTCGGAGACCGGCGGCATCCCCACGGTACGACCGAACGTCGGCACCGCCAGCACGCCGAGGATGGCGAGGGCGGCCCCGATGACCCGGGCTGCGCGCCGCCGGCCGCGTCGGCGGGAGGCCCGCCGGTCGATCGCCGCCCGCAGCGGCCCGGCCTCCGGGGTCAGCGACTCGTACCGGGCGAACGCCGCCCGCAGCTCGTCCTCGACCGGCCGCTGGTCCGGGCCGGCGCCCGACTCGTCCGACCCGGCCGAGTCGTCGAACACCCGGATGTCGTCGTCGCTCATTCTCAGGCCTCCACGAATTCGGCACGAAGGGTGGCGAGGGCGCGCGAGATGGCGGACCGCACGGTGCCGACGGCGCAGCCGAGCACCTCGGCGATCTCGGCGTCCGGCAGGTCCTCGTAGTAGCGGAGCACCAGCGCGGCCCGCTGCCGGCGCGGCAACCGGGCCAACCAGCTCCACACCTGGTCCCGCTCCACGGTGGTCTCGGCGTGGTCGACACGTACCGCCAGCGCCTCGTCGGGCTCCGCGCGCAGCAGTACCCGGCGCACCCAGGAGCCGCGCTGCCAGTCGAGGTACTGGTTGGTCAGCATCCGGCGTACGTACCGCTCGGGCGCGTCGGCCCGGGTCACCCGACGCCAGTTGAGCTGGACCCGCACCATCGTCTCCTGCACGAGATCCTGGGCGAGATGGGGATCGCCGGTCAGCATCACCGCGTAGCGCAGCAGCGCGGTGAGTCTGGAGTCGGCGAACTCCTCGTACGTCACTGGCACCTCCGGGCCTCTCCTTCCTATAGACGGAAGTGTGGGACAGGAAGATTGCGATTAATCGAGGCGACGGGTCGTCGGTGAGCTGTCAGCATTGTCGACGTGTTGATCACCGTGACCACCACCCACCAGCCGGCCACCGATCTGGGCTATCTGCTCGTGAAGCATCCCGACCGGGTGCACACGTTCGGGATGCCCACCGGTACGGCGTACGTGGTGTATCCGGAGGCCGGCACCGAACGCTGTACCGCCGCCCTGCTGCTCGACATCGACCCGCTGGCGCTCTCCGGTGCCGGCCGGGGGCGCCGGGGCCGGGGCGGCGGCCCGACGCCGGACGGCTTCACCCTCGGCCAGTACGTCAACGACCGCGGGTACGCCGCCTCCAGCCTGCTCTCCTCGGCACTGTCCACCGTGTTCCGCTCCGCGCTGCGCGGCAGCTCGAAGGATCGGCCCGAGCTGGCGGCCACCCCGATCCCGCTGGAGCTGCGGGTGCCGGCGCTGCGCTGCCGGGGCGGGGCCGAGCTGGCCGGGAAGCTCTTCACCCCGCTGGGCTGGACGGTCGCCGCCGTCCCGATCCCGCTCGACCCGGACCGCGCCGGGTGGGGCGACAGCCGGTACGTCGACCTCACCCTGACCGGCACGGTCCGGCTGGCCGACGCCCTGAACCACCTCTATGTGCTGCTGCCGGTACTCGACGACGCCAAGCACTACTGGGTCGCGCCGGACGAGATCGACAAGCTGCTCCGGGCCGGTGCCGGCTGGCTGGCGGAACACCCGGAACGCGGCCTGATCACCCGCCGCTACCTGGCCCACCGGCGGGCCCTGGCCGGTGTCGCCCTGGCCCGCCTCGCCGAGCAGCGGCTGGTCGACGAGCCGGCCGACCCGGACTCCATCGTGGAGACTCCGGACTGCGGTGCGGACGAGGAGGCCGGGCTGCCGGCGACGGTGGACCGGCAGCCGCTCGCGGCGCTGCGCCGGGCCGCCGTACTCGACGCGCTCGACGCCTGCGGCGCCACCCGGGTCCTCGACCTGGGCTGCGGCGGCGGCGCGCTCCTGACCGAGCTGGTCAAGAACCGCCGGTACACCGAGGTCGTCGGCACCGACGTCTCGTCCCGGACCCTGGCGGTCGCGGAGCGCCGGCTGCGGCTGGACCGGCTGCCGCCCCGGCAGCGCGAGCGGATCAAGCTGTGGCAGTCCGCGCTGACCTACCGGGACGACCGGCTGCGCGGGTACGACGCCGCCGTGCTGATGGAGGTGGTCGAGCATCTCGACCCACCGCGCCTGCCGGCGCTGGAGGCGGCCGTCTTCGGGCACGCCCGGCCGGGGACGGTGGTCGTGACCACCCCGAACGTCGAGTACAACGTGCGGTATCCGGGGCTGGCCGCCGGCGCTTTCCGGCACGCCGACCACCGGTTCGAGTGGAGCCGGGCCGAGTTCGCCGACTGGGCCGGCTCGGTCGGTGCCGGTTACGGCTACGCGGTCGCGATCAGCGGCGTCGGCGCCGACGACCCCGAGGTCGGCAGCCCGACCCAGCTCGCGGTCTTCACCCGCACCGCACCCGGCGGCACCGGGAACGGAACCGAGAACGGAGGAGGCGCCCGATGAGCACACTGGACATTCCCGAACTGGCCCTGGTGGCCCTGGTCGGCGTCTCCGGCTCGGGCAAGTCGACCTTCGCCCGCCGGCACTTCGCGCCGACCCAGGTGCTCTCCTCGGACATCTTCCGGGCGATGGTGGCCGACGACGAGAACGACCAGTCCGCCTCGGCCGACGCCTTCGAGGTCCTGCACCACGTCGCCGGGAAGCGGCTGCGCGCCGGCCGGCTGACCGTGGTGGACGCCACCAACCTCCAGCAGCACGCCCGGGCCGGGCTGGTCACCGTCGCCCGGGAACACGACGTACTCCCGGTGGCGATCGTGCTGGACGTGCCCGAACCGCTCTGCTGGGAGCGTACGCAGACCCGGCCGGACCGGACCTTCGGCCGGCAGGTCCTCGGCCGGATGCAGCGGGACCTGCGGCGCAGCCTCGGGCGGCTGGAGCGGGAGGGCTTCCGCAAGGTGCACGTGCTGCGCGGCGTCGAGGAGATCGAGGCCGCGCAGATCCGCTACGAGAAGCTCTTCAACGACCGGAAGGAGCTGACCGGGCCGTTCGACATCATCGGCGACGTGCACGGCTGCCGGGCCGAGCTGGAGGCGCTGCTGCTCCGGCTCGGCTGGACGCTGCACCGGGACGGTGCCGGGCGGCCGGTGAACGCGACGCACCCGCAGGGGCGTACCGCGATCTTCGTGGGTGACCTGGTCGACCGCGGGCCGGACTCGCCCGGCGTACTCCGGCTGGTGATGGGGATGGTCGGCGCCGGCACCGCGCTCTGCGTGCCCGGCAACCACGAGCAGAAGCTGCTGCGCAAGCTGCGCGGCCGCAACGTCACGGTGTCGCACGGCCTGGCCGAGACGCTGGCCCAGCTCGACGCCGAGGAACCCGGCTTCGTCGCCGAGATCTCCGCGTTCGTCGACGGCCTGGTCAGCCACTACGTGCTGGACGACGGCCGGCTGGTGGTCGCGCACGCCGGGCTCAAGGCCGAATACCAGGGCCGGGCGTCCGGCCGGGTCCGGGCGTTCGCGCTCTTCGGCGAGACGACCGGCGAAACCGACGAGTACGGCCTGCCGGTGCGCTACCCGTGGGCCCGGGACTACCGGGGTTCGGCCATGGTCGTCTACGGCCACACCCCCACCCCGGCGCCCGAGTGGGTCAACAACACCATCTGCATCGACACCGGCTGCGTCTTCGGCGGCACGTTGACCGCGCTGCGCTACCCGAGCCGGGAACTCGTCTCGGTGCCGGCGGCGAAGGAGTACTACCCGCCGGCCCGGCCGCTGGCCGTCGCGCCGGTCGCGCCGTCACCGGCCGGGGCAGCCGGCCGGCCGGCTGCGGACGGGCGGGACGATCTCGGGCTGGACCTGCGGGACGTCACCGGGCGGCGGCACCTCGACTACGGCTACGGCACGGTGACCGTACCGGCCGAGAACGCCGCCGCCGCGCTGGAGGTGATGAGCCGGTTCGCCGTCGACCCGCGCTGGCTGCCCTGGCTGCCGCCGACCATGGCGCCCTGCTCCACCTCGACCGTGGACGGCTTCCTGGAGCATCCGGCGCAGGCGTTCGAGGACTACCGGCGGGCCGGGGTCGACCGGGTGGTCTGCGAGGAGAAGCACATGGGCTCCCGGGCGGTGGTGCTGGTCTGCCGGGACGAGACCGACCAGACGGGTGCCGGCCGGTTCGGCCCGGGTGACGGGGTCGTCTACACCCGGACCGGTCGGCCGTTCTTCGGCGGGGCGCTCGACCGGGCGCTGCTGGCCCGGGTACGTTCCGCCGTCGGCAGCGCCGGACTCTGGGCCGAACTCGACACCGACTGGCTGCTGCTCGACTGTGAACTGCTGCCCTGGTCGGCCAAGGCCGGCGCGCTGATCCGGGAGCAGTACGCCCCGGTCGGTGCGGCGGGCCGGGCCGCGCTGCCGGCCGTACTCGACGCGCTGGACCGGGCGGCCGGGCGGGACCTGCCGGTCGCCGACCTCCGGGCCCGGATGGCTCGCCGGGCGACCGACCTGCACCGCTACACCGAGGCGTACCGGAGCTACGTCCGGCCGACCGACGGCCTCGCCGGGGTGACCCTGGCGCCGTTCGCCGTGCTCGCCAGCGAGGGTGCCTCGCACGCCGGCCGGGACCACGGCTGGCACCTCGCCCTGGCCGACCGGCTGCACGGCGCCGAGCCGGAGCTGTTCACCCCGACCCGGCGCCGGGTGGTGGATCTCGCCGACGAGGCGGCGGTGTCGGCGGCGACGGACTGGTGGCTGGAGCTGACCGGGGCCGGCGGCGAGGGCATGGTGGTGAAGCCGTACGCCGGGCCCGGTGCCCGGGACGCCGAGGGCCGGCTACTCCAGCCGGGCCTGAAGTGCCGGGGCCGGGACTACCTGCGGATCATCTACGGCCCGGAGTACGCCGAACCGGACCAGTTGGCCGTTCTCCGGCACCGGTCGCTGGGCCGCAAGCGCGGGCTGGCCCTGCGCGAGCACGGGCTCGGCCTGGCCGCGCTGGACCGGCTGGCCGAGGGCGCCCCGCTCTGGCGGCGGCACGAGCTGGTCTTCGCGATCCTCGCCTGCGAGTCGGAACCGGTCGATCCGCGACTCTAGGGCGACGTCCGCCCTGGTCGGCGACGGGGTCGACTCCGGCGCCGACCAGGACGGGCGGAGCGATCCGTTCCCGGTAGGCCCCGGCGGCGGCATCGCGCGGCGACTGTCGGGAAGGTCCGCCTAGACTGCTGTGGTACCCGCCACCATGTTGGCGGACCCTTCACCGGCCATGCCGAGAGTTCCGGAGGTCTCCTCGTGCCGACGCCCACCACCACGCTGGCCCTGGGTCCGGATTGGCTGGATCCGGAGTGGTTGATCTCGACTTTCGGGCTGCTCGGCATCCTGGCCATCGTCTTCGCCGAGTCCGGGCTGTTGATCGGCTTCTTCCTGCCCGGTGACTCGTTGCTCTTCACGGCCGGCCTGCTGACCGCCGACGGGGAATACATCACCTACCCGCTCTGGCTGGTCTGCCTGCTGATCACGATCGCGGCGATCGCCGGCGACCAGGTCGGGTACGCGTTCGGCAAGAAGGTCGGCCCCGCGCTGTTCCGGCGCCCCAACTCCCGGCTGTTCAAGCAGGAGAACCTGCTCAAGGCGCACGAGTTCTTCGAGAAGTACGGCGCCCGATCGGTGGTGCTGGCCCGGTTCGTACCGATCGTCCGTACCTTCACCCCGATCGTCGCCGGGGTCAGCGGGATGCGCTACCGCACCTTCGTCGTCTACAACGTGATCGGTGGCATCCTCTGGGGCACCGGGGTCACCGTGCTCGGCTTCTTCCTCGGTCAGATCCCGTTCGTCAAGGCGAACATCGAGCTGATCCTGATCGCCATCGTCTTCGTCTCGGTGATCCCGATCATCATCGAGCTGCTCCGGGCCCGGATGGCCGCCCGCCGGGGCACCACCCCGGCCGAACGGACCGAGCTGGAGCACGCCGCCCAGGAGGCCCAGCGGCACCGCCGCGGCTACTGAGCCGGCGGAATTACGGCGGGGCCGGCAGCGGCCGGTCGCCGGTGAACCACGGGGCAGCGGCGCGGCCGGTCACACGCTGGTCGCGCCGCCGTCGATCCGGGACAGGAACTCGGCGGGCAGCTCCGGCAGCTCGGCCAACCGCCCGACGGCGAGCGCCTTGTACGTCAGCCGGGCCGCTTCCTCAAGGTTCGCGGCACGCTTGTGCGCCAGCTCCACGCTGTCGGCCAGCACCGAGCAGCCGTGCCGGCTCAACACCAGACAGTTGGTGCCGTCCCGGGTCGCGTCGGCGGCCAACTCGGCCAGCTCGGCGGTGCCGGGCAGCCGGAACGGCACCCGGGCGACCCGGCGCAGATAGAAGCCGTGGTCGGTGGTGACCAGCCGGACCGCCTCGCCGAGCGCGTCGAGCAGCAGCACGGTCTGCGGGTGCAGGTGCACGATCGCGTTCACGTCCGGCCGGGCCCGATAGGTGGCGAGGTGCAGTTCGACCTCGCTGGTCGGCATGACCTGCCGGCGCTGCGGCGCTGACGGGCCGCCCGCGTTCCGGGCGTGCGGAAGCGCGGAGCGTCGCCACGCCGCGTCACCAGCGGCACCGGGCACCCCGACGGACGCGGAGACACCACCGGCGGCCGGAGCGTCCGACACCCGTGGCGCGGGCAGCACCGTACCGTCCGGGACGGCGGCAGCGTCCCGGAGAGACTCTCCGGCCGGCTGTGCCGGGCCACCGTCGGCGGCCTGGCCCCCGGGGCGGCGCGGATCGTCCGAGTAGGCCGGAGGGTCCGTGCGAACGGAACCATCCGAGATGCGCACCCGGACGAAGGACGAACGGTCAAGCCGGTCCAGCCAGGTGCCGCCAGCGGTCACCCAGCAGGAATCGCCGTCGGGCAACCGGGCGGACAGGTTGCCTCCGGAACCGACCACGAGGCCGGTCCGGACGACGTCCTGCCCGACGTACGCGAGCTGATCCCGCAGGTCTCCCCGGAGATAGTTCA
Source organism: Plantactinospora veratri (assembly GCF_036421995.1). Classification (NCBI taxonomy): domain Bacteria; kingdom Bacillati; phylum Actinomycetota; class Actinomycetes; order Micromonosporales; family Micromonosporaceae; genus Plantactinospora; species Plantactinospora veratri. The sequence continues at coordinate 100,489 of NZ_JAZGQL010000020.1, read as the reverse complement.
CGCCGGAAGCCCACCCCGCCCCACCGCGTCAGCAGCGGTTGGACCGTCTGGCGCCGTCCTGTGAAGGGCGGCCACCAGACGGGCCGTGCGCTGATTCAGCGGGCCTTCTTGGTGGCCCGCTTACGCGGCGGGGTCAGCAGGTCGGCGATCGTGGCGATCGCCGTCGGCACCAGCCGGTAGTAAGCCCACACGCCCCGCTTCTCCCGCTCCAGCAAGCCGGCTTCGGTGAGGATACGGAGGTGGTGGCTGACCGTCGGCTGGGAGAGGCCAAGCGGCGCGGTGAGATCACACACGCACGCTTCGCCCTCCGGTGCCGACTGGATCAGGCTGAGCAGTCGAAGCCGAGCGGGGTCGGCAAGGGCCTTGAGGACCCCCGCCAGCCGCTCAGCGTCGGCGCGCTCGATCGGCTCGCCGGCAAGCGGCGAGATCTGAGGCATAGTCATTTCGGCCAACGCAGTTCCCACGTATTCCATCCTTCCACCAGCAGCATCGACCCGCCTGCATATCAGCAGATCCGAATCGGCAAACTTTTAGGCCACTAGGCCGAGGTCAGCCAACGTATAGGCTGCCCGGTATGGCAATCCGGCGGCTCGTACGGCGTCGCCCGCACCACGATCAACAATAACCGCCACGCCCACGACCTCGGCTTCGGCCTCCCGTAACGCCTCCACTGCGGTCAGCACACTGCCTCCCGTGGTGGAGGTGTCCTCCACCGCCAACACTCGGCGGCCACTCAGCTCCGGACCCTCGATCCGGCGCTGCAACCCATGCGTCTTGCCGGCCTTGCGCACCACGAAAGCGTCGAGTCGACGCGACGTCGCCGAGGCGGCGTGCAGCATCGAAACGGCGATCGGGTCCGCACCCAACGTCAGGCCGCCAACCGCGTCGTAGTCCCAGTCCGCCGTGAGGTCGAGCATGACCCGGCCGACCAACGGTGCCGCCGCGTGATGCAGGGTCACGCGCCGCAGATCGACGTACCAGTCCGCCTCACGACCAGAGGACAACACCACCCGACCGTGCACGACGGCGAGGTCAGTGATGAATTTACGCAGGTCGTCGTGGTCGCCCATGGCCGGTAAGGGTACTGCGCCAAGGTGAGAGCCGAATGGCCGACCCGGTGGGAGGGCCGTTCGAGTCGGTCTGACGGTGGCCGATGGGACTGAAAATCGGCTACTCTCCGCACTGAATCTTGCCCACGGTCGGGACGTCGTCACCGCAGCCGTCGGAGCGCCAGGGACGCCTCACCCGGCCGGATCACAACTCTGCGCGACCGGTCCGCCCCCGGGCGTCCTTGGCCACCGCCCGCCAGATCCGGCCCGGTGCGTGCCGCAGACCGAAGACCGCGACCTTGTAGCGCCAGTCCGGGACACTGACCATGCGGTCCCGATCCAGGTCACGAAGGGCGTCCCGCACCACGTCGTCGGCGCGCAGCCACAACCAGTCCGGGGTCTTCGACATGTCGATGCCGGCCCGGTCGTGGAACTCGGTACGCGTGTAGCCGGGGCAGAGCGCCATCACCCGTACGCCCATCGGCCGCACCGACTGGGCCACCGACTCGCTGAAGTTCGTCACCCACGCCTTGCTCGCCGGGTACGTCGACCCGGGCATCACCGGCCCGAAGCCTGAGACGGAAGAGACATTTATCACTGCGCCGTAGCGCCGCTCGACCATCCTGGGCAGGGCGGCGAGGGTCAGCCGGAGCACGGCGTGCACGTTCAACCGGAGCAGCCGGGACTCGTCGGCGACGGTCGAGCGCAGGAACGAGCGGTTGAGACTGATCCCGGCACTGTTGACGAGCATGTCGACCGGTGCCGACGCGTCGGAGAGCCGCTCCTCGACCGAGCCGCACCCCTGGTCGGTGGCGAGGTCGGCCGGGAGGACCTCGACCCTGTTGCCGTGCCGGGCGGTCAGCTCGGTGGCGGACTCCGCGAGCCGCTGCGCGTCCCGGGCCACCAGCAGCAGGTCGTAGCCGTCGGCGGCGAGCCGCCGGGCGAACGCGGCACCGATTCCGGCGGTGGCGCCGGTGATCAGGGCGCGCCGGGTTCCGCTCCGGCCCGGCCCGGGGGGCCCGCCGGCGTCGGGTTCGGTGCCCGAGGGCGGAACGGCTGCTGCCACTGACTTCCTCACCTCGACGACCACGCGGGTACCGCTCCCACAAGGTAGCGGAGCGTCCGGAATCCGAAAAGAACCTCGTCCCCCGGGGAGCGGCTCGGCGGCGGGCTCGGAGGGCGTACCCGGCGCCGTCGCGCGGCCCGACCGCCGGACGTGCCGGATCCCCCGGCGGCCGGTGCCGACCGGGGGATCCGTGGTGCGTCGATTCAGCTCGCCGGCGGGTTGCCCGGCGGGTTCGTCGGCGGGTTGCCGGGCGGGTTGCTCGGCGGCCCGGCCGGCGGGTACTGCGGGTACCCGGGGTCGGTGCCGGTGCTCGGCGCCTGGCCCGGGTACGCCGCACCCGGCACCGGTGGCTCCCAGCCGGCCGGCTGCTTGCGGAAGAACTCGTTCGACGCGGGCAGCGCCAGCAGGATGATCGCGGCGATCAACGCCAGCAGCGCGACGATCGAGCAGATCAGCGTGAGCGGCTCGCTCCAGGAGGGCAGCTCCGCCTCGAGCCGACGCTGGATCTCGGCGTTGTCCGGGCCGTCCGCTGTGGAGCCTCCGCCGGTGCCCACCCCGGAGAGCGCCGTTCCAGCGGCACCGAACCCGGTGCAGCAGACTCCGAGCCCGGCGACCACCCAGGTGGCGATCCGGGCACCGTTGCGGCCCTGGTTGTTCAGCAGGGCCAACACCACCAGACCGATGGCGATCAGCAGTTGCAGTACGACGCTGAACACGGTGATGCCGACGGCGAAGCCCTCGGCACCCTCGACGGAGGTGCCGGCGTACTCCTCGCGGAAGATGGTCGAGACAGTGCCGAGCGTGGTGAGGCTGACCACCGCCGACACGGCGATCAGGGCCGCCGCCAGATAGAGCAGATAGCTGGCATTGGTGACGGTGCTCGGGCGCGGCCTCGCGGTCGACGCGGACGTGGCTGGTTCCGACACGGCTCTCCTTTCCTGGCTCGGGTCCCCCGGGTCGGGGGTCCCGGGATCGGGTTGTGCGGATCGAACGTTCCCAGATCAGAATTCCCAGATTCCGGACCACCGTATCGGTACCGGTCCCACTGCCCGGGGGTGAACCGCCGCTGGCGGTGCGGCGCGGAGCGGCCCGGAGCGCCGTCAGTCCCGGCCGAGCCGGCCGGCGGCGTACTCACCCAGGGTCGTCTGGTCCATCAGGCAACCGCTGAAGGTGGTCAGTTCGGCCCGATCGCCGAGCAGCCCCCGCCAGGCGTCCCGGGCCGCCGCCGGGTCCAGCCGGTCGAGCAGCGTCGCCGCGTACGCCTTGCCGGCGGCCGAACCGTTCGCCAGCAACCACGCCAGCCGGGGACGCAACTCCCCGGCGTGCTCGGGCAGGGCCGCCTCGACGGTCCGGTACGCCTCGGTGGGCGGCAACACCTGGCCGGCGAGACCCACCCCGCCGAATGCGACGACGTCGGCGCCGGCCAGCTCGCGTACCGCCGTCGCCAGCTCGTCGCCCCGTCCCGGAAACTCGGTCATGCCACCAATGGTCACCCGATCCGGCCGGGAGCGCTCGCCGGCAGGGCACCGGACCGCTCGGTGGTCCGCGACGGACGACGGGGCCGGCCCGATCCCACGATCGGGCCGGCCCCGGGGTGTCCGCTCAGACCCGGACGACGGTCAGCGACTCCTTGGTGTCGGCCATGTCGACCCGGACGGTGTCGCCGTCGCGCACCTCGCCGGCCAGCAACGCCCTGGCCAGCCGGTCGCCGATCGCCGACTGCACCAGCCGGCGCAGCGGCCGGGCGCCGTAGATCGGGTCGTACCCGTGCTCGGCGAGCCAGCTCCGGGCCGCGTCGGTGACCTCCAGACCGAGCCGCCGGTCGGCGAGCCGCCGCCGCAGCCGATCGAGCTGGATGTCCACGATCCCGCGCAGCTCCTGCCCGGTCAGCGAGGCGAAGACGACGATGTCGTCGAGCCGATTCAGGAACTCCGGCTTGAAGTGCGAGCGGACCACCGCCAGCACCGCCTCCCGGCGCTCCTCCTCGCCCAGGGTCAGGTCGGAGACGACCGCCGTGCCGAGGTTGGAGGTGAGGATCAGGATGGCGTTGCGGAAGTCGACCGTACGCCCCTGGCCGTCGGTGAGCCGGCCGTCGTCGAGCACCTGGAGCAGTACGTCGAAGACGTCCGGATGCGCCTTCTCCACCTCGTCCAGCAGGATCACCGAGTACGGCCGGCGGCGCACCGCCTCGGTGAGCTGCCCGCCCTCCTCGTACCCGACGTAGCCGGGCGGGGCGCCGACGAGCCGGGCCACCGAGTGCTTCTCGGCGTACTCGCTCATGTCGATCCGGACCATCGCCCGCTCGTCGTCGAAGAGGAACTCGGCGAGCGCCTTGCCCAGTTCGGTCTTGCCGACGCCGGTCGGGCCGAGGAAGAGGAAGCTGCCGGTGGGCCGGTCCGGGTCGGCGACCCCGGCCCGGGCCCGGCGTACCGCGTCGGAGACCGCGGCCACCGCCTCGGCCTGGCCGACCACCCGGGCGCCGAGCGACGACTCCATCCGGAGCAGCTTGGCGGTCTCGCCCTCCATCAGCCGGCCGGCCGGGATACCGGTCCAGGAGGCGACCACCGCGGCGATGTCGTCGGCGCCGACCTCCTCCTTGAGCATCGCCCCGTCGGCCTGAAGCCCGGCGAGTTCCCCCTCGGCCCGGGTCAGCGCGGCCTTCAGCTCGGGGATCCGGCCGTAGCGCAGTTCGGCGGCGCGTTCCAGCTCGCCGTCCCGCTCGGCCCGCTCGGCCTCGCCGCCGAGCCGCTCCAGCTCCTCCTTGGCGGTGGAGATCCGGGTGATGTGTTCCTTCTCCAGCCGCCAGCGCTCACTGAGCGCGGTGAGCTGCTCGCGCTTGTCGGCCAGCTCCTTGCGGAGCCGCTCGAGGCGCTCGGCCGAGGCCGGGTCGGGCTCCTTGGCCAGCGCCATCTCCTCGATCTCCAGCCGGCGTACCGCGCGCTCGATCTCGTCGACCTCGGTGGGCCGGGAGTCGATCTCCATCCGGAGCCGGGAGGCGGACTCGTCGACCAGGTCGATCGCCTTGTCCGGCAGGAACCGTTCGGTGATGTACCGGTCGGAGAGGCTGGCGGCGGCGACCAGGGCGGCATCGGTGATGCGTACCCCGTGGTGCACCTCGTAGCGCTCCTTGAGCCCGCGCAGGATGCCGATGGTGTCCTCGATGGTCGGCTCGCCGACCAGCACCGGCTGGAAGCGCCGCTCCAGCGCCGGGTCCTTCTCGATGTGCTCGCGGTACTCGTCGAGCGTGGTGGCGCCGACCATCCGCAGCTCGCCCCGGGCCAGCATCGGCTTGAGCATGTTGCCGGCGTCCATCGAGCCCTCGCCCTTGCCGGCGCCGACCACGGTGTGCAGTTCGTCGAGGAAGGTGATGACCTGGCCGTCGGAGTTCTTGATCTCCTCCAGCACCGACTTGAGCCGCTCCTCGAACTGCCCCCGGTACTGCGCACCGGCGACCATCGCGCCGAGGTCGAGCGAGACCAGCTTCTTGTCCCGCAGCGACTCGGGGACGTCACCGGCGACGATCCGCTGGGCCAGCCCCTCGACGATCGCCGTCTTTCCGACGCCGGGCTCGCCGATCAGCACCGGGTTGTTCTTGGTGCGCCGGGAGAGCACCTGCACCACCCGGCGGATCTCGGCGTCCCGGCCGATCACCGGGTCGATCTTGCCTTCCCGGGCGCTGGCGGTCAGGTCGACGCCGTACTTCTCCAGCGCCTGGTAGGTCTGCTCGGGGTCGGCGGTGGTGACCCGGCGGTCGCCGCCGCGTACCGCCGGGAAGGCGGCGACGAGGTTCTCCTCGGTGGCGCCGGCCTGCTTGAGGGTGTTGGCGACCGCGCCGCCGACCCGGGCCAGCCCGGCCAGCAGGTGCTCCGTGGAGGTGTACTCGTCGCCGAGCGGCCGGGCGATCTGCTCGGCCGCGCCGATGGCGTTGACGAACTCGCGGGCCAGGCTCGGCTCGGCGACGCTCGATCCCCGGGCTGCCGGCTGGTTCTCCACGGCCCGGGCGGCGGCCCGCCGGATGTCGGCCGGATTCGCCCCGACCGCGCGCAGCAGTCCGGCCGCGGTGGACCCGCCGGTGTCCAGCAGGGACAGCAGCAGGTGCCACGGTTCGACGGTGGCGTGGCCGCGCTGGTTCGCCGTCGCGACGGCGCCGGTGATGACTTCGCGGCTCTTCGTGGTGAGACGTTCGGCGTTCATGGGCTCCCAATACGGTCCGCCGGCCGTGGCACTGGCCGGCATCGGCAGCGTGGCGGGCGGTGACGCCGCCGCCCGGCGACACCACCTCCAGTACGAACGACACAACCAGAGTTGAGTCTATTCCACTCAAGTCCAGCGGCGTGACATCAGTCACATTCGCGCCGACCAGACGGCGGACCGCACCACCCCGACGCCGGTACCGGCCCTCGATCGACAACCGGTACGGTTGGTTACGTGCGAGTACGTGTTGAGCAGACGGCGTTGCCCGGGATCGGCGTACGTCACGACGTGGTCACCGCCTCCGGACGCCGGCTCGGTGTCGTCACACACCGCAACGGCCGACGCGATCTGGTGCTGTACGACCCAGACGATCCGGACTCCTGCACCGCCGACGTTCCGCTCACCGACGACGAGGCGGAGGCGCTGGCCGACATTCTCGGCGCCTCGCTGATGCTCGGCCAGCTCTCCGGGCTGCGCCAGCAGGCCGCCGGGCTGCTCACCGAGCAGATCGCCATCCCGGCCGGTTCGCGGTACGTCGGCCGGCGGCTGGGCGACACGCAGACCCGCACCCGTACCGGCGCATCCATCGTCGCGGTCCTGCGGGAGCGCGAGGTGATCGCCTCACCCGATCCGACCTTCCGGTTCGAGGCCGGCGATGTGGTGGTCGTGGTTGGCACCCGCCAGGGACTGGACGGTGTCACCGCGATCCTCGCCGAGACCGACCCGGACGGCTGAGGCGTATGCACCACACCACGATCCTGCTCATCGAAGTAGGCGCGCTGCTGCTCGCCCTGGGACTGCTCAGCCGGCTCAGCCGGCGGATCGGCCTCTCGCCGATCCCGCTCTATCTGCTCGCCGGGCTCGCCTTCGGGCACGGCGGGCTGGTGCCGCTCTCGGCCAGCGAGGAGTTCTTCGAGGTCGGCGCCGAGATCGGTGTGATCCTGCTGCTGGTCATGCTGGGCCTGGAATACTCCGCCGACGAACTGGTCGGCAACCTGCGCGCCGCCGCACCGGCCGGGCTGGTCGACGGCCTGCTCAACGCGTTGCCCGGCGCGGCCTTCGGGCTGCTGCTCGGCTGGGGCTGGATCGGCGCCATCGTCCTGGCCGGGGTCACCTGGGTCTCCTCGTCCGGCGTCATCGCCAAGGTACTGGCCGACCTCGGCCGGGTCGGTAACCGGGAGACCCCGGTCATCCTGTCGGTGCTGGTCATCGAGGACCTCGCGATGGCGCTCTACCTGCCGCTGGTCACCGCGATCCTCAGCGGTCAGAGCCTGCTCGGCGGCGGTATCGCGCTGGCCGTCGCGGTCTTCACCGTGGTCTTGGTGCTGGTGGTGGCGATCCGGTACGGCCACTTCATCTCCCGGATGCTCTCCGCCCGGGACCCGGAGGCGCTGCTGCTCGGCGTGCTCGGCCTGACCCTGCTGGTCGCCGGCATCGCCGCCGGGCTCCAGGTGTCGGCGGCGGTCGGCGCGTTCCTGGTCGGCATCGCCCTCTCCGGGCCGGTGGCACACAACGCGACCGAGCTGCTCTCGCCGCTGCGGGACCTCTTCGCCGCCGTCTTCTTCGTCTTCTTCGGGCTGAACACCGATCCCCGGGCGATTCCGCCGGTGCTGCTGCCGGCGCTGGCGCTGGCCGTGGTCACCATGGCCACCAAGGTGCTGACCGGTTACGTGGCGGCGAAACGGGTCGGCATCGGGCTGCCGGGCCGGTGGCGGGCCGGGCTGGCCCTGGCACCGCGCGGCGAGTTCTCCATCGTCATCGCCGGGCTGGCCGTCGCCACCAGCGTGGTCAATCCGCAACTCGGCCCGCTGGCCACCGCGTACGTGCTGATCACCGTGGTGACCGGCCCGATGTTGGCCCGGCTGCCCGACTTCGCCTGGTTCAAGCGGTGGCTGCGCCGTCGGGCCGCGCCCGGCGGTCCGGCACCGGCTCCGGCGACGGAGTGAGTCGGGGCGCGGCGGGTGTCGCGCCCCACATACCGGGATCACCGTTCGGCCGGTTCCCCCAACGCGTAACGGGTTGATGAAATAGCACGTGGCGACCCTTTCGCAGGTTGGCAACAGCGCGTTACCGTGTCGCCGCAGTAGCCACAGGTACCCGCGGGGGCCGGCGCGCCCGGCAGCCGCGCGAGCGGAAAGGCGGCCCGTTGAGCGTGCAGGACTCCGCGTTCCGGGGCTTTGCCAACCCGGTGGACCCGTCCCCCGCCGAGCTCCGGGCCTGGGCCTACGAGCCGGACTCGGTGCCGCTGCACACGATGCCGAAGGACTGGGACCTGCTGGTCTCGGGAGACCGGCTCATCGGCACCCTCTTCGATCTGGCGATGGACCCGTCCTGTCCGGCCCGCCGCTTCGCGCTGCACTGCCTCTACATCTACGCCGCGGACGGCATCCGGACCAAGTTCCAGGCCCATCCGAAGCGGCGGTTGCGGAAGCTGGTCGAGCAGGCCGAGCGGCTCGGCGACGAGCCGATGGCGATCTGGGCGCACAACACCCGGATGCTCCAGGCGAGGCCGGAGCTGTTCGACTACCGCGACTGGTGCGAGGGCGGCCTGGTCCGGCAGGGTCGCCGGTTGAGCTGAAACCTGGTGGCCGGCGGGCGGCCCGGGTCCGCGCCGAGCCTGCGGCCCGGTGGGCGAGTGGTGGGCCGGGACCCCCCGTGGACCCCGGACCACCAGCTGGTGCCGGCGCGGAGCACGGGACCTGACCTGCGTACCGGAGGACCGCGACCGCGGAACTCGCGCCATCAGCCAGGTTACTGATCTCACCGGTCCGGCGTGCCGGAACCGGGCAGCGGGCCGGGTGGACCATCGCGGGTCGCTGTCCCGGCCGGGACAGGAAGAGCTGGCGCTCGAAGCACCTCTCGACGAGCGCCAGCGGAGTTCTTCGCTTGAAGCGTCACGACGCCGGTCGGCGGCTGCCGTACCGGTGCGTGCGGATGTCGCCCTGCCTCGTACCCACCGGGACCCGTTCCCGGCGAGGACTAGTCGCACCGCATCCAGTTGAAGTGGTACGTGGTGCTGACGCTGCTGTCGGTCGAGTCCATCATCATGAAGCTGGTGGTCTTCGGGTCCGACGTACCGCGGTTGACCCGCAGCTCGGTGTTGATGTTCAGCAGCCGGACCTCGCCGCACGGGGCGTAGACCAGTTCGGCCATGTCCGTGACGTCGGTGGTCTGCCAGCTGTCACTGATCGGGCCGGGGATGGTGTGCGTCTCGGTCGCCGTCGGCGATGTCCCCTGGATGTAGTAGCTCGCCCGTTGCATGCCGCTGGCACCGCGTTCGAGGTGGGCGAAGCCGCGGTAGTCGGCCTGCCGGATCGCGTACGTGAAGCCGCCCGGGACGTTCACCTGGAGGACCAGTTGGCAGTTCTTCCGGAAGTCGGTCGGCGCGGTACCCGCGCCGGCCTGGGCGAGGTAGTCGCTGTAGGTCACGGTGAAGGCGGTGTTGTCCGGGGCCGTGGCGACCGCCGCCGTCCCGAGCCGGCAACCCGACCCGTTGACCGTCTTGACCTCGATGGTGATGCGTTCGGCGGGCGGATTCGTGGTCGGCACGGGGTCGGCGAGTACCGGCAGACCCATTAACGACGCCGCCAGGCTGCCGATGACTAATGTGTGCAACATTTCCGGGGCTCCCTTCGGTCACCGTCGCGCGAGCCGTTGCCCGCGCGATGTATCAAACGTCATCCATCGATCGGATGGCCCTCTTCGCCGGTGCCCGCACGGTCCGGACAACGCCGACCGGGCGGGCCCCGCCCCCAGGGCCGGGATGCCGGAGCAGATTCCCGCATCCCAACCCGGAGGCCTCACGTCAGGACTCTTCGCACTTCTTCCATGCGAAGTGGTAGATGGTGTTGATGCCACCATCGGTCGAGTCCATCGCCATGAAGCTGGTCGTGGTCGCCGGGTTGGACGTCCCGACGTTCACCCGCAGTTCGGTGTTGATGTTGAGGAAGCGCATCTCCCCGCAGGGCGCGTAGCTCACCGAGGTGAGTTCCGAGGTGTCGGTGGTCTGCCAACTGTCGTCCAGCGGACCGCTGAAGTTGTGGTTCTTGTACGTCGTCGGCGAGGAGCCCTGGAAGTAGTAGTTCGCCCGCGACACCGCGGTCGCACCGTTCGCCAGGTAGGCGTAGCCGCGGTAGTCGGCCTGGAGAATGGCGTAGGTGAAGCCCTCCGGGACGTGCACCTGCAGGGCCAGTTGGCAGTTCTTCCGGGCGTCGGTCGGCCGCGCCCCCACGCCGACCTGGGCGAGATAGTCGCTGTAGGTCACCGTGAAGGCGGTGTTGTCGGGGGCGACCGCGACGGCCGCGGTCCCGGCCGGGCAACCCGAACCATTGATGGTAATGACCTCGATGACAATCTGCTCTTCCGGAGGCTCCACAGGCGGATCCGTCGGGATGACAATCCCGCCGAGCATCGAGGCAACGAGACTGCCAATGGCCAGCACACTGATCATGGGTTCCCTCCCGATCGTGGCGATAATGTCGCGCGCGTAAGCACACTTTAACGCTATTTATTGATGTTCGTCAATGTCCTAAAGTTGAATGAGTAATGGCCGAAAAGGTGGTACTGCGACTGTCGCCGAAAACGCGGAGGGCCCCTGGGTCAGGCGCGATGGACATTCACAATTCCATCGACCGACCCAGGGGCCCTAATTCGCGCTAACCCCACAGACCGCCGTAAGGGGACGCGTTTACGGCGACGCGATCAGCACTCTTTCCAGCTGAGGTGGTAGACGCTGCGCACACTGCCCCGGCTCGAGTCCATCGCCATGAAGCTCGTGCCGTTGTCGGCGTTGCCACCGTCCACCCGCAGCTCGGTGTTGACGTTGAGATTCCGCGCCTCGCCGCAGGGTGCGTAGACCAGGGCGGCGGCCCGGTCGGAGGTCCGCCAGCCGCCGTTGTACGGCCCGGTGAACTCGTGGCTGGTCTGCGCGGTGGACGAGCTGCCCATCCAGTAGTAGTGCGAGTGCTGCGAGCCGCTGGCCCCCCGCTGGAGGTACGCGTAGCCCTGCAGGTCCACCTGGGCCACCGCGAAGGTGAGCCCCTGTGGGATGTTCACCCGCAGGTTGAGCTGGCAGTTCTTCCTGAACTCGGTCGGCTTCGCCCCGGCGCCGGCCAGGACGAAGTAGTCGCTGTAGCTCACCGTGAAGGCCGTGTTGTCGGCTGCGGTGCTCACCTCGGCCGTCCCTGCCGGGCAGCCCGATCCGTTGACGGTCTCCACGCTGATGGTGATCCTCTCGGCAGGAGTCACCAAAGGCTCGGTAGCTACCGTCGAGGCAAACAATGCCGCGAGTACGCCGCCGACAGCCATCACGTTGGACATGGTAGTTCCCTTCCGGTCGTCGCGATGCGGTCGCGCCCGCAGCCCACCATAGTCATAACATTGACGGCCGTCAATAAAACAATCTTGTAACCCAGGACATTCAAGAACTGCTGATCAATTGCGTCGGACTAGATCACAAGCATCCGCAGGACCGCGTCATAGCGCGGCACCGGGACACTCTTCGGCGACCCGCCGCCCGCACCCCACTCGCGGGGCGGACGGACAAGACGCTCCATGACCTTTGCCGGGCGTACGACGGAAAGATCCGGCGATCAACAGACCACCGGACTCCGACGTCACCGCTATGTACGGTGATGGCTGGCGGCGCGCTCGGGGTAATGGTTTCCGAGCCTTCTCGCTAATGGATTCCGAGAATCGGGCGTAATGTTCCCGAAACACCCAGCGTAATGGTTTCGAACACCCCGTGGGGGTACCCGGACATCCCGCGATGCGGGAACGGCTACCCCCGGGTCAGCTCAGCGGCTCGGGCCGCCGGCCGCCGCTGCGTCCGGCCGACCGCAGACACGCAACCGCCGACCGGGACGGGCGCCCGGTCGACAGGATCAGGCCGAGGGATCGGCGCTGCGGCGGGGGCGCCAGACCACCAGCGCGGTGGAGGGCCGGTTGGTCGGCACCAGGTCCCGGCGGGGGAGCCCGCCCAGCGCCTCCAGCTCGGCCACCCGGCGGTAGGCGGCCTCCAGTTCGGCCTGCAAGCCCGCGATCCGCTGCTGGAGTTCGTCGACCATCTGCTCCAGCACGATGATCCGCTTGATGCCGGCCAGGTTGACACCGTCGTCCTGGCTCAGCCGCTGCACCTCCCGGAGCAGTGCGACGTCGCGGACGCTGTACCGGCGCCCGCCGCCCGGGGCCCGGCCGGGCTGCACCAGCCCCATCCGGTCGTACTGCCGCAGCGTCTGCGGGTGCATGCCGGCCATCCGGGCCGCGACCGAGATCATCAGAACCTTGGCGTCGGACGCCTGCTCGATCGAGACGACGACGTACTCCTCGGCCACCTTGATCACCTCCGCGTTGCCAACAGCTCAGTTGAAACGACGCACCCGGGCGTCGAGATGTTCCCGTGCCGCCGCCGGGGTCTGCGCGGCGAACTCCTCCAGCGCCTTCCTGGCCTCCGGCGAGAGCTGCTCGGGGACCACGATCTCCACCGTCACCAGCAGGTCGCCGGCCTGACCGTCCCGCCGGGCCACACCCCGGCCCCGGGCCCGCAGGGTACGGCCGCTCGGAGTGCCCGGCGGCACCCGCAGGGTCACCGACGAGTCCAGGGTGGGCACCCGCAGGTCCGTCCCGAGCACCGCCTCCGCGATGGTGATCGGCACGGTCAGGGTGAGGTCGTCGCCGCTGCGCCCGAAGAGGTCGTCGGAGCGGACCTTGACCAGGACGTACAGGTCGCCGGGCGGGCCGCCCCGGTCGCCCGGCTCACCCCGGCCGGCGAGCCGGATCCGCTGGCCGTCCGCGACCCCGGCCGGAAACCGGACGTTGAGCGTGCGGGACTTGGTCACCCCGCCGGTACCCCGGCACTCCGGGCACTTCTCCTCCACGATCGTGCCGACGCCCTGGCACTCCCGGCACGGCTCGGAGAAGCTGAACGAGCCCTGGTTGCGGGTGACCACCCCGGCGCCCCGGCACTGCGGGCAGGTCTGGGGCAGCGTCCCCGGCTTGGCGCCGTCACCGTGGCAGGTGTCGCAGACGCCGGGAGCGCGCAGCGTCAGCGGCACCGTCACCCCGCGCACCGCGTCGCCGAAGTCGAGCATCACCTCGGCCTCCACGTCCCGACCCCGGGCCGGACCGCGGGCCCGGGTCGGGCCGCCGCCGGAGAAGATCGAACTGAACAGGTCGGAGAAGCCCGCCCCGCCGAACCGGCGGTCACCACCGGCCGCGCCGCCCGGCTGGCCGGCCCCGCCGAAGAGGTCCGAGACGTCGAACGGGTAACCGCCGGGCCCGCCCGTCCGGGCGTTGCGGCGGAACGCGCCCGACCCGAAGAGCGAGCGCATCTCGTCGTACTCCTTGCGCTTGCGCGCGTCGGCGAGTACGTCGTACGCCTCGGAGACGGCCTTGAACCGCTCCTCGGCCTGGGCGTCACCCGGGTTGTGGTCCGGGTGCGATTCCCTGGCCAGCTTCCGGTACGCCTTCTTGATCTCGTCAGGAGAGGCGGACTTGGCCACCCCCAGCACGGCGTAGAAGTCCTTCTCCAGCCAGTCTTTGGAACTCATCGGTCGTCCACCCCCTTCCCCTGTGGCGGGGGGGGGGGGGGGGGGGGGGGGCGGGGCGGGGCGCCCCCCCCCCCCCCCGCCGGCGGGGGCGCCCCCCCCCCCCCCCCCCCCCCCCGACGCACCGGCTCAACGCTCAACCTCGCTCCGACCCGGTTACCCCTTGCGCCGGAGTGCTCACTCCTCCGGGTCGGCCACCGCGACCATCGCGGGCCGCAGCAGCGCGTCGTTGACCTGGTAGCCGCGGCGCAGTACCTCCACACAGGTCGGCTCGGTGACCTCGGCCGAGGTCTGGTGCGCGACCGCCTCGTGCTGGTTCGGGTCGAAGGGGTCGCCCTTCTCGCCGAACGGGGTCAGCCCGAACTTCGCCAGTGCCGCGATCAACTGGTCCGCCACCGTACCGAACGGCCCGACCAGGTCGCCGTGCTCACGAGCCCGGTCCAGGTCGTCGAGGACGGGCAGCAGCGCGGCGAGTACGACCCGGGTGGCCCGGTCGGCGTCCCTCGCCCGCTCCCGGTCCATCCGCCGGCGGTAGTTGGCGAATTCCGCGGTCACCCGCTGGAGGTCCCTGGTCCGCTCGTCCAGCTCGGCCCGCAGCGCCCCCAGTTCGGCGCCGAGCGGGCCGGCCTCGGCCGTGGCCTCGGTGACCGGCTCGGCCGGGGCGTCGACCACCGGCCCGTCCGTGCCGGACGGCGCCCCCTCCGCCAGTACCTCGGCGAGCTCGGCCTCGTCCACCACCGGGGTGGCCGGATCGGTGACCGGGGCACCGGAGTCGTCGGTGGTCGCCTCGCCCGCTTCGGTCGTCGCGTCGTCGGCCACCTCCGGCCCGTCCTCGGCCGACTTCGCGTCGTCCACCGAGGCGGCAGCGCCGCTCGAACCGGTGTCGTCGATCTCACCGGCCGCCACCACCGGCTCGGCGTCGCCCGGCGGCTCCGGGTCCGGGTTCGGATCCTTCGCCGCCAGTCGGGTGCCGTCGGTCGTACCGTCCGGGGCCGCTCCGCCGGTGCCCGGCTGGTCGCCGGTCATATTGATCTTCCGGTTGTTCCGGATGACGACGCCCTCGCCGGCCGTGCCCGAGGCAGGGTCGGCGGTCGCGGAGCCACCCGGCGCCGACCCGGTGGGTTCCGGATCGGCGGCTCGTGGCTTGTCCGTCATTCAATTACCTCGATCCGTTGTGCTTACGGCCAGCCCGGGTACGCGAAGAACGCGTCGTCACTTCTTGTCGTCCTCGTCGACGATCTCCGCGTCCACCACGTCGTCGGCGCCGCCCTTGGCACCGGTCGGGCCGCCCTCCGGGCCGGCACCGGCGGCACCCGGCTGCCCCTGCTGCTCGGCCTGCTGCTGCGCGTAGAGCAGCGAACCGGCCTCCTGGGAGACCTTGAGCAGCTTCTCGTGCGCCGTCTTGACGTTCTCCAGGTCGGTACCGCCGAGCGCGGAGCGCAGGTCGCCGAGCGCCTCGTTGATCTTGTCGCGCGGCTCGGCCGGCAGCTTGTCCCCGCTCTCGGCGAGGAACTTCTCGGTCTGCCACTGGAGCTGCTCGGCCTGGTTGCGGGTCTCCGCCTCGTCGCGGCGCCGCTTGTCCTCGTCGGCGTGGTCCTGGGCGTCCCGCATCATCCGCTCGATGTCGTCCTTCGGCAGCGCCGAGCCGCCGGTGATCGTCATCGACTGCTCCTTGCCGGTGCCGAGGTCCTTCGCGTTGACGTGCACGATGCCGTTCGCGTCGATGTCGAAGGTGACCTCGATCTGCGGTACGCCGCGCGGCGCCGGCGGCAGGCCGGTCAGCTCGAAGGTGCCGAGCTTCTTGTTGTACGCCGCGATGTCCCGCTCGCCCTGGAAGACCTGGATCAGCACCGACGGCTGGTTGTCGTCGGCCGTGGTGAAGACCTCGGAGCGCTTCGTCGGGATCGTGGTGTTGCGCTCGATCAGCTTGGTGAAGATGCCGCCCTTGGTCTCGATGCCCAGCGACAGCGGGGTCACGTCGAGCAGCAGGACGTCCTTGACCTCGCCCTTGAGCACACCGGCCTGGAGCGCGGCACCGACCGCGACCACCTCGTCCGGGTTGACGCCCTTGTTGGGCTCGCGGCCGGTGAGCTGCTTGACCAGTTCGGAGACGGCCGGCATCCGGGTCGAGCCGCCGACCAGGATCACGTGGTCGACGTCGGAGACCTTGACCCCGGCGTCCTTGATGGCCTGTTCGAACGGGCCCTTGCAGCGGTCGAGCAGGTCCTGCGTCATCCGCTGGAACTCCGCCCGGGTCAGCGTCACGTCGAGGTGCAGCGGCGCCGACGGGGCACCGTCGCCACCCGCCGGGCCGGCGGTGATGTACGGCAGGTTGATGCTGGTGGTGGTGGCGGCGGAAAGCTCGATCTTGGCCTTCTCGGCCGCCTCGCGCAGCCGCTGCATCGCCATCTTGTCCTGGGACAGGTCGACGCCGTGCTGGCCACGGAAGGTCTTCACCAGGTGGTCGATGATCCGCTCGTCCCAGTCGTCGCCACCGAGGTGGTTGTCACCGCTGGTCGACTTGACCTCGATGACTCCCTCGGCCAGTTCCAGCAGCGACACGTCGAAGGTGCCGCCACCGAGGTCGAAGACCAGGACGGTCTGCTCCTTGGAGCCCTTGTCCAGCCCGTACGCCAGCGCCGCCGCGGTCGGCTCGTTCACGATCCGCAGCACGTTGAAGCCGGCGATCTCCCCGGCCTCCTTGGTGGCGGTCCGCTGGGCGTCGCTGAAGTACGCCGGAACCGTGATCACGGCGTCGGTGATCCGCTCACCCAGGTACGCCTCCGCGTCCCGCTTGAGCTTCATCAGCGTCCGGGCGGAGATCTCCTGTGAGGTGTACTTCTTTCCGTCGATGTCGACGGACCAGTTGGTGCCCATCTCCCGCTTGACCGACCGGATGGTCCGGTCCGGGTTGGTCACCGCCTGACGCTTGGCGACCTCACCGACGAGCACCTCGCCGTTGCGGGCGAACGCGACGATCGAAGGAGTCGTCCGCGAGCCCTCGGCGTTCGCGATGACGGTGGGCTCACCGCCTTCGAGAACGCTGACGCAGGAATTCGTCGTGCCGAGGTCGATGCCGACCGCACGTGCCATCTTCGCTTCCTCGCTTCGTTACAAGGCAGGTGACGGGCACCGCCCGCAGTGCACCCACCGCAAGTTGAGTGGACCGGACTCAATAGTGCCACGATCCGCCGTACGTGCAAAGTCGGACTTGAGTCACATCGACGCAACCCACCTCGGGGGACTTCAGCACCACGAATCCCTCCACCGACCGGGGCATCGACAGTGGTCGCGGCGATCCGGACACCCGGCGAGGAAACCGGCGGCCGACCCGGCGCTGATCCGCGAGCAACCGTGCCTGTTGTCTGTGTTGCAGGGATCGGGCAGTCTTTACCCCGTGACGACCCACGGCGAACCGGCCACCGGCCTCGGCACGCCCCTGGTCGGCCCGGAAACCCCCATCGCCGACGCGGATCGCGAGCCGGCCCAAAGCACCCCCCGGCACCCACCGGCCGACGACCCGGCCGCCCCGACCGACCAGCTGCCGACCGCCACCGTGCCGCCCGGCACCGCCCCTGCGGAAGACTCCCCGGCCGGGGACGGGTCGGACCTGCGCTGGGCGCTCACCCGGCTGCGGGCCGCGATCGACGTCACCGCCTATCCACTGGCGCTGCCCGGGGCGGACGAGGCCCGACAGCTCGGCTCGACGTTGCGCGCCCAGCTCGCCGACTACCTGCTGCCCAGACTCGCCCGGCTCGACGCGCCGCTGCTGGTGGTCGTCGGCGGCTCCACCGGCGCCGGCAAGTCGACCCTGGTCAACAGCCTGGTCCAGGCCCGGGTCAGCAGCGTCGGGGTGCTCCGGCCGACCACCCGCTCGCCGGTGCTGGTGTGCAGCCCGCTCGACTCGGCGTGGTTCCGACAGGGCGACCTGCTGCCCGGACTGACCCGGACCACCACCCCCGGGGACCAGCCGGACACCCTGCACCTGGTCACCGCGCCGGCCCTCCCCGCCGGGCTGGCCTTCCTGGACGCCCCCGACATCGACTCGGTGGTGGACGCCAACCGGATACTCGCGGCCCAACTGCTCGCCGCCGCCGACCTGTGGCTCTTCGTCACCACCGCCGCCCGGTACGCCGACGCGGTGCCCTGGGAACTGCTGCACACCGCGCGGCTGCGCGGCACCGCGATCGCGCTGGTCCTCGACCGGGTGCCGCCGGCCGCCACCGACGAGGTGGCCGCGCACCTGGCCGAGATGCTGGCCGAACACCAGCTCGGCGCCGCACCCCTCTTCGTACTCCCCGAGACGGTGGTCGACGGGCAGGGGCTGCTGCCCGGACGGCTGACCGAGCCGCTGCGCTCCTGGTTCGCCCGGCTCGCCGCCGACTCGGATGCCCGGGCGGCGGTGATCCGGCAGACCCTGCACGGCGCCGTCGCCGCACTGGTCCCGGCCGTCGAGAGCCTGGCCACCGCCGCCGACGGGCAGGCGAACGCCGCACAGGCGCTGGACGAACGGGTCCGCAGCGGCTATCGGGGTGCCCGCCGCTCCGTTGAGGAGGCCCTCCGGGACGGCCGCCTGCTCCGGGGCGAGGTGCTGGCCCGCTGGCAGGAGTTCGTCGGCACCGGCGAACTCTTCCGCACCCTGGAGGCCCGGGTCGGCCAGCTCCGCGACCGGGTCGTCGCCGCGCTGACCGGCCGACCCGCCCCGAACGCCCAGCTCCGCAGTGCGATCGAGTCGCAGCTCGTCACGCTGCTGCGCGAGGCGGCCGCCACCGCCGCCGAACAGACCGCCGCCGCCTGGCAGACCCATCCGGCCGGCGCGGCACTGCTGACCCCCGAGCTGTCCCGGCCCGCCGAGGACCTGCCGGAACGGGCCGAGCGGCTGGTCCGGGACTGGCAGCGCGGTGTGCTGGAACTCGTCCGCGCCCAGGGCGGTGACAAGCGGTTCGTCGCCCGCAGCGCGGCGTACGCGGTGAACGCCACCGGCCTGGCGGTGATGATCGCGGTCTTCGCCTCCACCGCGTTCATCCCGACCGGTCTGGAGGTCGCGGCGGCCGGCGGCACCACCGTCGCCGCGCAGAAGGTACTGGAAGCGATCTTCGGCGACCAGGCCATCCGTACCCTGGCCACCCGGGCCCGGGCCGACCTGCTCGGTATGGTCGACCGACTGTTCGACGAGGAGGCGGCCCGCTACCTGGCCCGCACCGCGGCGGCCGGTGTCGACGCCGCGCACGGCGACCAGCTCCGCGAGGCGGCCCGGCTGGTCGACGCCGCGCGGGGCGGCGTGGGCGAGACAGCCGGAGCGGAGGCGGCCCGATGACCGACATCCTGGGCAGGGTCCGGGACGCGTTCCGCCCTGACCAGCGGGCCGACCCGGACCGGTTGGTCGAACGCCTGCACGCCGTCAACCGGTTCCTCGGCGCCGTCGACGGCCACCTGCCCGACGAACGGCTGGTCGCGGCGCACACTCTGATCGAGCGGGCCGGCACCCGGCTGGCGCTCTCGCTGAACCACACCGTGGTGGCGCTCGCCGGTGCCACCGGCAGCGGCAAGTCCAGCCTGTTCAACTCGCTGGCCCGGTTCGAGATGTCGCCGGTCGGGGTGCGCCGGCCCACCACCGGAGTCACCCACGCCTGCGTCTGGGGGCCGCTGGACGACGCGACCCGGCTGCTCGACTGGGTCGGCGTACTGCCCCGGCACCGGTTCGTCCGGGAAAGCGCGCTGGACGGGGCGGACGAGGCGGCGCTGCACGGCCTGGTCCTGCTCGACCTGCCCGACTTCGACTCGGTGGAGTGGTCGCACCGCTCCGAGGTGGACCGGCTGCTCGGCCTGGTGGACCTGGTCGTCTGGGTCGTCGACCCGCAGAAGTACGCCGACAAGGTGCTGCACCGCAGCTACCTGCGCGAGTTCCACCGGCACCGGGACGTCACCGTGGTGGTGCTCAACCAGGCCGACCGGCTGGCGCCGGACGAACTGCCCCGGGTCCAGGCCGACCTGCGCCGGCTGGTCGACGCCGACCAACTCGACGGGGTGCCGGTGCTCGCCACCTCGGCGCTGACCGACGCCGGTACGGCACCCCTGCGGGCCGTCCTGGAGCAGGCGGTCGCGCAGCGGCAGGCCGCGCTGCGCCGGCTCTCCGGCGACGTCGACACGGTCGTCGAAGGGCTCGCCGAGCTGGTCGACTCCGGACGCGCCGACGAGGACGTGGACCGGCCGACGATCCGCCGGCTGATCGACGCGCTGGCCGGCGCGGCCGGCGTACCGGCGGTGGCCGAGGCGACCGAGCAGGCGTACCGGCACCGGGCGGTGGCCGCGACCGGCTGGCCGCTGGCCCGGGGGCTGCGCCGGCTCCGCCCCGACCCGCTCCGCCGGCTGCACCTGACCGAGACACCCGCCGAGCCGGAACGGGTACCCGAGCCGGGTGGGCTGCTCGGCCTCGACCGCCCGCCGGTGGCCGCGACCTCGGTACCCGAGCCGACCGCGGCGCAGCGTTCCGCGGTCGGGCTGGCCGTCCGGGCGGTCGCCGACCGGGCCGGCGCGACCCTGCCCGGCCCCTGGCCGGCGGCGGTGACCGCGGCGGCCCGGTCCCGGCTGGCCGACCTGCCCGACGCGCTCGACCGGGCCGTCGCCACCACCGACCTCGGGATGGACCGCCGGCCGGTCTGGTGGCGGCTGGTCAACGCCGTGCAGTGGCTGGTGACCGTCGCCGCCGCCATCGGCCTGGGTTGGCTGCTCCTCGGCTACGCGGTACGCGCCCTCGGGCTGCCGGAACTGGACTACCCGATGGTCGGTACGGTGCCGCTGCCCACCGTCGCGCTGCTCGGCGGCCTGCTCTGCGGTGCGCTGCTCTCACTGCTGGTCAAGCCGGTGATCAGGTGGGCGGCCCGGCGGGCCCGGTGGCGGGCCGAGGGGCGGATGCACGACGCGGTGGCCGAGGCCGCCCGGGGGTACGTGGTGGCCCCGGTCCGCGAGGTGCTGCGGGCGTACGCCGAGGCGCGGTCCGCGCTGGGCGTCGCGTCGGCGCGTCGGCGATGACCGACAGCGCCCCGAAGAACGGCAGCGTCTCGACGAACGGCAGCGTCTCGACGAACGGCGGCGGCTCGGCGAACGGCGGCGGCTCGGCGAACGGCGGCGGCTCGGCGAACGGCGGCGCGTCGGCGGTCGTCGGCAGGTGGCGGCCGGTCCTGGTCCGGGGCGGGCTGGCGCTGTTCGGCGTACTCCACGTCTGCTGGGGGGTGCCGGCCGTGCTGACCCCGCGCTGGTTCTTCGACACCTTCCCCGGCTTCGGCCTGGCCTGGACGGCCGGCTACCCGCCGTACAACTCGCACCTGATGACCGATGTCGGGGCGGCGTTCCTGACCCTCGGCGTGATGTTGCTGGCCGCCGCCTGGTTCGACGACCGGCGGGTCACCGCCGTGGTGCTGACCGGGGTGCTGATCTTCAGTACGGTGCACCTGGTCTTCCACCTGGTGCAGGTCGGCACGCTGAGCAGTGCCGATCTTCTCGCCAGCCGGGGCACGCTGTTGCTCGGCGTGCTCGGTCCCGGCGCGCTGCTGATGCTGGACCGGCGCGGACGGGCGTAGGGTCGGTCCATGGCCTCGCCTCGGACCCCCTTTGAAGCCGTGCTGCATGCCGCCCGCGACGTGACCAAGCTCGACTGCGCGCTCGACGCCGAGATGCTCGGCACCGCCCTGCTGGGCAGCGTCTACGCGATCGCGGAGGAAGACCGCAACAACGCCGTCCGTGACTTCGTCGGCGACTTCCTCTCGGCGACCTCCCGTCGGCGTACCGCCGCCGCGACCACGATCCGGACCGTCTTCGCGGCCCTGGTGCCGGACGCCGCCGGTGCCGCCTCGGTCAAGCCGGGAACCCAGGCCCCGTCCTGGTCCGGCCAGCTCGGCAAGGTACGCCTGACCGGCAGCTACGCCTACGGCGACGTGTACGGCGACCAGACCTCCTACCTCGCCACCTTCGCCTACGACGACACCACCTCGGGCGGCCCGGAACACGCCGTGGTGGCCCTGGTCGACCACAACATCGGGATCACCAAGGACGTCTTCGTCGGCGGCCCGGCGGAGCGGATCCTCGGACAGGTCCGGGAGATGTGTGCCGACGACGCGCTGACCTGGTTCCGCGAGGAGGATCCAGCCCGGCTGCGCGACGAGGTGGCCCGGCACCTGGACATCACCGACGAGCTGGGAGACCTGCCCGACGAGGGCTCGCTGGCCACCGACCGGACCCTGGTCGGCGCCCGGCTGGCGCTGCTGCCCCGGGCGGCGTCGACCGCTGACCTCACCACCGAGCCGGAGCCGCTCTCCGCGGCGGAGCGGGACCGGCTGGTCCGGGCCTTCCTCGCCTCGCCCGAGGCCGGCCGGTTCGGGTTGCCCGAGGTGCCCGAGGCCGACCTCGCCTCGCTGCACTTCTGCCTCAGCCTGATCCTCGACCACTCGGCGAGCTTCTCCGACCCGGACCCGCTGCGCTGGAGTCCGGCGGTGGCCGGCCTCTTCCTGCTCGACTGGGTGCACCGGCGGGCGGTACTCGACATGGACGACGCGGCGATGCTGCCCCGGGTGGTCCGGAGTTGGGCCGCGTACGCCGCCCGGCTGCGCGGACTGCCGGCCGAGGCGGCGGCCCAGACCGACACCTCGGTCGAGGAGATGGTGCCGGAGTTCGTCCGGCTCTACACGACTGGGGAGCGGCGCAGCCCGGCGACGGCGGCGGTGGCCCAGCTCATCGCCGACGGCGTCGACCCGAACGACCCGGCGGCGCTGGACGCCTGGATCGAGGCGAACCGGCAGCGCCTCGACGACGACCCGGCGTAGCCACCGCTCAGTCCTCCCCGCCGGGCTGGCGCAGCAGCTTCGCGCGGCGGGCGGTCAGCGCGGGCAGGTCCACCCGGAGCGGCCACGGGTGCCCGGTCGCGAACGGCTCGGTGGTGTAGTGGGTGACGTAGCGGTATTTCCGGCTGCCGGGGTCGAGCACCAGTTCGGCGAGGGAGATGGTCGGCTTCTCCTCCTCCGGCACCACTATCCAGTACGCCGGGACCCCGGCCCGGGCGTAGAGCGCCCGCTTGGTCTCGGTGTCCCGCAGCGCCGAGGTCGGCGACACCACCTCGACCACCAGCAGCGCGTCGGTGATCGGGAACGGCGTACGCCGCAGGTGCTCCGCCCGGGTCACCACCACGTCCGGCCGCGGCTCGTTGTGCGGGTCGACCGTGGTCGACTGGTCGGTGCCGACCGCGTAGTCGTCAGAGGGACACGAGTCCTCCAGGATGTTGGCGATCCACCGGGCGATGGTGTTGTGGTCGATCGTGGCCGAGGGGGACACGATGATGCTCCCGTCAATCAGCTCGTAGCGCCGGCCGTCATCGGGCAGAGCGTGCAGGTCTGCCGTGGTGTAGCCGTGCGGGCCGGGCCGGTCGAGGGCGATCGGGGCGGCACTCATCGGAGAACCTCCGGGATCGGTCGGGGAAGCCACGAGGTCAAGGCTACGGGTGGGACGTTCACGGGCGCCACGGTAACTCCAGAGCACCGACAGTTTCACGTAACGGCGACGGGGCGCCGCGAGTGCGCCGCCCCGTCGTCCGCGTACCGGATGAATCAGCTCGCGACCTCGTGGTCGTCGTGCAGGCCGCCGCCGCCACCGGCCGGCGCGGTGGTGCCGCTGGCCGGGCCGGTCGGCGGGGTGCCGAGGCTGCGGGTGTCGTAGGCGTACGTGATGAGCGCGTGCGCGATCGCGTCGGACATCTCGTCGATCGCCTTCAGGCTGATGTTGTCGATGTCGTCGCAGGCCTGGTGGTAGCAGGGGTCGTAGGCGAGACCGGCGGTACCGCCGTAGACCCGGGCCTCCTCGGCCGTCTTGACCAGTTCGGCCCCGGTGAAGAGGCCGCCGGACGGGATGTCCACCCCGGCCGCGATGAACGGTCCGTAGTCACTGCGTCCGGAGAACGGCGTCTCGGCCGAGGCCAGCCGCTGCGACCGGAAGTAGTCGTGGAAGAGCTTCTCGATCGCTCCCGAGCCGGGCGGGCCGGCCGCCGACCCGGTGCCGGGCGGGAAGGCGGAGTTGTCGCCGTCGTAGACGAACCGGACGTAGTTCGGCGAGCCGACCATGTCGAAGTTCAGGTAGAGGGCGATCCGGTCCCGCTCCGCCTGCGGCAGGTTGGCGATGTAGTACGTCGAGCCGACCAGGTTGGCCTCCTCGGCGCCCCAGAGCGCGAACCGGACCTTGTTCTTCGTCGGGAACCAGCGCATCTGCTCGGCGATCTCCAGCAGCGCGGCGCTGCCGCTGCCGTTGTCGTTGATGCCGGGACCCTCCGGTACCGAGTCGAGGTGGGCGCCCGCCATCACCACGTTGCCCGGGTCGCCCCAGCGCGACTCGGCGAAGATGTTCTCGGTGGTGGCCTGTCCCCGGAAGGTGTCGGTGAAGACCCGCAGGGTGAGACCGCCCGCGACCTGGCCGACCAGTTCTTGGCCGAGCGCCTGCGAGACGCCGACGGCGGCGAAGTCCAGGGTGTAGTCGTTGCCGAGTGTCCCGGAGAGGTCACCGGGGATGTTGTTGTAGATGACCACCGCCGCCGCACCGGCTGCCGCCGCCGTCCTGGCCTTCTGCCCGAACGGGCAGGTGCCCCGGCTGATCACGACGATCGTGCCGACGTTCGCCGGGCCGAAGTCGCCCGGTGCGCAGCCCTGGGAGTCGCCGGTCGGCACGCTGGCCGGGGCGGTCACGTCGGCGCTGCCCGAGTAGCTCATGATCCTGTGTGGCAGGTCTCCGGCGGGCGCCGAGACCCGTTCCAGTTCGGACGGAGTGTTGATCAGGAAGGTCTGGAAGTCGAACGCCTGCCGGGTGACCCGGTATCCGGCGTTCCGGAACACCTTCTCCGCATAGTCGACCGACCTGTCGTATCCGGGTGCACCCGAGGCGCGGTTGCCGTTGTTCCGGTCCGCTATCTTCTGTAGTTCCTTGAGGTGCTTGTGTACGCCCTTCGCCGTGACGGCCTTGCGCAGCACCCAGGAGCCGAGGCTCCCCAGGCCGGAGCTGGCCTGTGCCGGCGCTGGTGCCGCCACCACCGCGAGTGCTGTCACGAGCGTGGTGGCCAGTAGGCCACGGCTCCACCGTTTGCTGGTGCGACCCACGCTGCCTCCCTGTCGGGTCACCGGGGTTACCGGTCTTATCGAGGGAGGTCAGCATAGCCACGCGTCACTGACCGGTGAATAGTCCACACGAGTGCGCTTACCGGCCGGTAGTGCGGAACCCGGGAATGATCGGTCATCGATGGCCGGCAGGCCGCGACCTGGGAGAGCAGGCCGGGCCCGCCGGCACCACCGGCGACCGGGCTGGCCCCCCGCCAGCCGATCGGTGCGGCGGCGCCGGCCCGGAGGCCGGCGCCGCCGAAGGCCGTCGTTGCCGGTCGACGACCTTGTCCCGGTAGTTCGGTCCGGCCGGTGGTGGCGGGACCGAATCCTTTCTCGTCCTACTGACGATAACCGCTGTGGTAGCTTCTCGTCAAGGTGGTGATAATTCCGATGGCCGAATATCCGCCGTTCGCCGTGACCGTCGACCTGGTGGTCCTCACCGTGCGGGCGGACGAACTCTGCATCCTGCTGGTACGCCGAGGCGTGCCGCCGTACCAGGATCGCTGGGCGCTGCCCGGCGGATTCGTCGGGTTCGACGAGGACCTGCCGGACGCCGCCGCCCGGGAACTGACCGAGGAGACCGGAGTTCCGGAGCCGATCGGCCACCTCGAACAGCTCGGCACGTACGGGTCGCCGAAACGGGACCCCCGGGGCCGGGTGGTCACGGTGGCGTACCTGGCACTGCTGCCGGACCTACCGCCCCCGGTGGCCGGTACCGACGCGGCGGCGGCGGACTGGCTCCCGGTGTCCCGGGTCGCCGACGCCCGACTCGCCTTCGACCACGACGTCATCCTGGCCGACGGGCTCGAACGGGCCCGGGCCAAACTGGAGTACACCCCGCTGGCTACCGCGTTCTGCCCGCCGGAGTTCACCATCGCCCGGCTGCGTACCGTCTACGAGACGGTCTGGAACAGCCGGTTGGACCCGCGCAACTTCCACCGCAAGGTCACCAGTACCCCCGGTTTCGTCGAGCCGGCCGGCCGGGTCACCGAGGGCGACCGGGGACGGCCCGCCCAGCTCTTCCGGCGCGGCCCGGCCGAACTGCTGCACCCGCCGATGCTCCGCCCGCCGGTCACCCGGAACTGAGCGGTCGAACCGGCGCTCCCGGTACCGGGCTCAGGAGACCGCCCCGGCGGGCGGACTGCCGGGTACCGGTACGGGGGTCGGCGCCGGGGTCGGCGCGGCGGTGGCCGGCGGTGCGCTCGGTACCGGAGCGGGAGGCGGCCCGGCCGAGGCGGTCGGGCCCGGCGCGGGCGCGGGCTCGGTCGGCGCTGGCGAGCCGGCGGGCTCGGTCGGCACCGGTACCGCGGTGCCGGACGGTGACGAGGTCGGTGCGGCGGGCGGCGACCCGGTCGGTGCGTCCGGTGACGGGGTGGGCGAGGGCGACGTCAGCGGCGGCGGGGTGGGCGCGGGCGACTGGATCGGCGGCCCGGCGCTCGGCGGCACCGGTATCCCCGGCTCGTTCGCGCCCGGCACGTCGACCGGCGGCGGCAACCGGCCGGGTTCGCTTCCCGACGGGCCGGGTCGGTCGGGCACGGCGCCGGGCGGGACGAGGAACGGCCGCCAGCCGGTCCGTTCGGATCTGGCGCCGGTACCGGCCGGCCCGGGTTCCACCACCGGCGGCACGCTCGGCTCCCGGGGCACCACCTCCGGCGGCGCGCCGGCCGGGGGCGGGACGAACGGGGTGGCGTCGGCCGGGCGCATCCCGTCGGAGACGGTCGCCGAACCGCTGCCGATCGCCGCCATGATCGGCAGGGAGGAGGTTCCGGCCAGCAGCGCGACCGTGAACAGGTACCGGCGGGCCGGGCCGGCGAGCCCCTCCGCCCGGTGCACCCCGGTCACCCTCCGATATCCGACGTGGGCGCCACCGGACCGGCGGTGCCGGGCCAGCAGCACGGGAGCCGGTGGCTCGTAACCGTGGTTGGGCACGGAAAACTCCTCGTCGTCGGCGGCGCGGGCCAGGCGGCGGCCGGGTGGGACGGGTCGCGGCGACCGTGACGCCGCCGCTACCTACAGTGGCGGAGTAACCGTGCGTTGGCCAGCGTCACACAGCGTGTCAGCGGCCGAGTTTCGATCGCGCCGACGTGCGTACCCGATCAAATCGGTTGATGTGGTGCGAAGCCGGCGGCGGCCCGGATCCGACGGAGGCCGAGCTGTAGCGATACCGAGCTGCTCTGCGAATATGGAGCCGACGGCAACGCGGCCGCGACCTTCGCGCACCCCCGCGGCAGGCAGGACGTGGTGCCGGCGCTCGGTGGACCAGGCTCGGCCAGAATCTGGTCCACGCCGCGTGGCTACCCCTACCGGGGAAAGGCGCGGCAGCCACCCCCGGTCCGGCACCAGCCGGACGGGCGCACGAGCTGCGCGGTCGGGACACCCCCGGTGCCGACGCACGAACGACAGGGAGATAGGGATGGCGAAGGGCGATCCCGCGGGTACGGCCCGCGGCAGGCGAGCCACACCCCGGTCCGCACGGTCTGGCGGGAAATCCCCAGGCACTGACCTGGTGCAACTACTCACGCCCGAGGGCGACCGGATCGACAAGGTGACCTGGTCGGACGGCACGGAATACAGCGTCGACTTCACCGACGAGGAATACCGCGGCCTCTACCGGGACCTGGTGCTGGTCCGCCGGCTGGACGCCGAGGCGACCGCGTTGCAGCGGCAGGGCGAGCTGGGCATCTGGGCCAGCCTGCTCGGCCAGGAGGCGGCGCAGGTGGGCTCGGGTCGGGCGCTGCGACCGCAGGACATGGCCTTCCCGACCTATCGGGAGCACGGCGTGCTCTACTGCCGGGGCATCGACCCGATCATGCCGCTGGGCCTGTTCCGCGGCGTCGACCTGGGCGGCTGGGACCCCAACGAGTTCAAGTTCAACATGTACACCATCGTCATCGGGGCGCAGACCCTGCACGCCACCGGCTACGCCATGGGCGTGAACATGGACGGCCGGACCGGCGGCGACGACGGCGAGGCGGTGATCGCCTACTTCGGCGACGGCGCCTCCGCGCAGGGCGACGTGAACGAGGCCTTCATCTGGTCGGCCGTCTTCAACGCCCCGGTCGTCTTCTTCTGCCAGAACAACCAGTACGCCATCTCCGAGCCCCTGGAACGGCAGACCCGGATCCCGCTCTACCAGCGGGCCGCCGGCTTCGGCTTCCCGGGCGTACGGGTGGACGGCAACGACGTGCTGGCCACGTACGCGGTGACCCGGGCGGCGCTGGACAACGCGCGGCACGGTCAGGGCCCCACCCTGATCGAGGCGTACACCTACCGGATGGGCGCGCACACCACCACGGACGACCCGACGCGCTACCGGATCGCCAGCGAGGTCGAGGCGTGGCAGGCCAAGGACCCGATCGCCCGGGTCAAGGCGTTCCTCACCAAGCAGGGCATCGCGGACGACGCGTTCCTGGCCGAGGTGGAGGAGCAGGCCAAGCAGGAGGCGCTGCGACTGCGGGAACGGGTGCTGGAGATGCCCGATCCCGAGCCACTGACCCTCTTCGACCACGTCTTCCCGAACGGCTCGCCGGAGATCGACGCGCAGCGCGAGTTCACCGCCCGTTACCTGGACTCGTTCGAGGGGAGCGTGCACTGATGGCCACCGAAACCCTCACCCTGGGCAAGGCGATCAACCGCGGCCTGCGCCGCGCACTGGAGCAGGACCCCAAGGTCGTGATCATGGGCGAGGACGTCGGCAAGCTCGGCGGCGTCTTCCGGATCACCGACGGCCTGCAGAAGGACTTCGGCGAGAACCGGGTGATCGACACCCCGCTCGCCGAGTCCGGCATCATCGGCACCGCGGTCGGGCTCTCCATCCGGGGGTACCGGCCGATCTGCGAGATCCAGTTCGACGGCTTCGTCTACCCGGCGTACGACCAGATCGTGTCGCAGGTGGCGAAGATGCACTACCGCTCGCAGGGCAAGGTCAGGGTGCCGATGGTCATCCGGATCCCGTTCGGCGGCGGCATCGGCGCGGTCGAGCACCACTCGGAGTCCCCGGAGGCGTACTTCGCGCACACCGCCGGGCTCAAGGTGGTGGCCTGCTCGTCGCCGCAGGACGCGTACACGATGATCCAGCAGGCGGTCGCCTCGGACGACCCGATCGTCTTCTTCGAGCCGAAGCGGCGCTACCACGAGAAGGGCCAGGTGGACCTGGACGCCCCGCTCGGGGACGCGTACCCGCTGCACGCCGCCCGGGTGGTCCGGCCGGGCCGGGACGCCACGCTGCTGGCGTACGGGCCGATGGTGCGTACCGCGATGGAGGCGGCCAGCGCCGCCGAGGAGGACGGCCGGGACCTGGAGGTCATCGACCTGCGTACCCTCTCGCCGCTGGACCTCGGCCCGGCCTACGAGTCGGTGAAGCGCACCGGGCGGTGCGTGGTGGTGCACGAGGCCCCCGGCAACCTCGGGCTCGGTTCCGAGATCGCGGCCCGGATCACCGAGGAGTGCTTCTACTCCCTGGAGGCCCCGGTGCTGCGGGTGACCGGCTTCGACACGCCCTACCCGGCCGCCCGGCTGGAGGAGGACTACCTGCCCAACCTCGACCGGGTGCTCGACGGCGTCGACCGCACCTTCGGGTGGTGAGCGGGATGTCGCGGGTACGGGAGTTTCCCCTGCCGGACCTCGGCGAGGGGCTGACCGAGGGCGAGATCCTCAAGTGGCTGGTCGGAGTCGGCGACACCGTCGAGCTGAACCAGCCGGTGGTCGAGGTCGAGACGGCGAAGGCGGCCGTGGAGATCCCGGCGAAGTGGGCCGGGAAGATCACCGCGATCTTCTACGACGAGGGCACGGTGGTCGACGTCGGCTCGCCGATCTTCGCCGTGGACACCGACCCGGGCGCCGGTGACCTGCCGGAGCCGTCGGCGGCGTCGCTGGCCGCCGTCGAGATCGCGCCCGCCGAGGGCGCCGTCGAGCCCGGCCTGATCGGCGGGCCCGCTCCGGGTGGCCGGACGGCGGTGCTGGTCGGGTACGGCCCGCGCACCGGTGCCGCGAAGCGCCGTCCGCGCAAGGGTGCCGGGGTACCGGCCACGAACGGTGTTCCGGTGCCAGCACCGGCACCGGCTCCGGTCGCGGCTCCGGCTCCCGAGCCGGTGCGTCCGGCCGCTGCCGCCCCGGCACCCGCAACCGGCGGGACCGCCGTTTCGGGCGGACTGGTGCTGGCGAAGCCGCCGGTGCGCAAGCTCGCCAAGGATCTCGGGGTCGACCTGCGTACCCTGACCGGGTCGGGACCGCTCGGCTCGATCACCCGGGACGACGTACACCTGGCGGCGGCGGGTGCGACGACGGCGGCCGAGCCGCCGACGACCGGTGCCGCGACGGCGCCGGCCTTCGGGCCGGACCGGGAGCAGCGGATCCCGGTCAAGGGCGTGCGGAAGCTGACCGCGCAGAACATGGTGGCCTCGGCGTTCAGCGCGCCGCATGTCACCGAGTTCCTGACGGTCGACGTGACCCGTTCGATGAAGGCGCTCGACCGGCTGCGCAAGCGCCGGGAGTGGCAGGACGTCCGGGTCTCCCCGCTGCTGCTGGTCGCCAAGGCCGTGCTGCTGGCGGTCGGCCGGCACCCGATGGTCAACTCGACCTGGGCCGGCGAGGAGATCGTCGTCAAGGAGTACGTCAACCTGGGCATCGCGGCGGCGACCGAGCGCGGCCTGATCGTGCCGAACATCAAGGACGCCGGCCGGCTCACCCTGCGGGAGCTGGCGGACGCGATGACGGCGCTGGTGCAGACCGCCAAGGCGGGGAAGACGGCTCCGGCGGACATGACCGGCGGCACGCTGACCATCACCAACGTCGGCGTCTTCGGCGTCGACACCGGTACCCCGATCCTGCCGCCCGGCGAGTCGGCGATCCTGGCCTTCGGAGCGGTCCGGGAGATGCCCTGGGTACACAAGGGCAAGATCAGGGTGCGGCAGGTCACCACCCTCGGACTCTCCTTCGACCACCGGATCATCGACGGCGAGTTGGGTTCGAAGTTCCTGCGTGACGTCGGCGACTTCCTGGCCGACCCGGAGGCGGCGTTGCTCGGCTGGACCTGATCTCCAGTAAGGACGAACACCTCGCAGGAAGCGGCCGGTGTGTCCCGGGTTACCCCCGGGCACACCGGCCGTATCCATATGGTTACGAAGAATCATCGCTCAGATGACCGCCAGGCTTTAGATTCTTAGGCTGGTGTCCCAGCTCACCTAATAATCGGTGGCAGAAGCTCTGCTCGCGAGGTTCAATGGACACATCAGACGGGAAGACAACCGAATAGCCACAGGGGGCGCAACACCATGAGCATGCTCAACCGACTTCGTAACCGCCGGGACAGCGCGCGTCGGGCGCGGGCCATCGAGCGGGCACTGCGGGCGACCAGTTCGCCGGCTGTCCGTGACGAGATCCTGATCGCCGCGCAGCGCTACTACGGCTGACCTCGACAGACTCCTCACCTCCTCCGCACCACACCGACGGCCCACCCGGAGCGCTCCGGGTGGGCCGTCGGTGTTTGCACCCGCACCCCACCGGAGTACCGCCGCCACGACAGCGCCCGGTACGGTGAGGCTCGGTCGTCGCCCGACCGGCCGGTAGGACGTGCACCGAACGGGATGTCAGTTCGGCTCGCCCTGGACGACCGGGCCCGGCGACCCGCGCTGCCCGCGCGGCGCCGGCCTGTACCGGTTACCGTGCGGGGAGCTTGCCCAGCCCGGTGTCGCGCCGGAGTCGTCGGCAACCTGGCTGGCGACCGGCGCGCGAGACCGGCGCGGCCGACATGTGATGGAGGAGGCGCGCGCATGACGTCCGAGGATCCGCAGCACCCCGGCCGGTGGCCGGACGAGGCTGCGCCGGGCGCCGCAGGCCCAGCCCCGTACGGCAACCCCGCACCACACCACGACGACCGGTTCCCGCCCCAGGGTTCCGTTGGTACGCCACCGGCCGATTTCGGCTGGGCCCCGCCGCCGTCGGCGGGCCGGACCAGTGCGCCGGTGGCCTGGAACGAGTCACCCGGTGGGCCCCCCGGGCACCCCGGCCCGGCCGGCTGGGCAGCTCCGGGCGAAGACCCGGGCCCGGCCGGCCCCCGGCCGGACGGCCCGTGGGGCCCGCCGCCCGAGTCCGCCGGTGCACCGTCGGAAGGGCCGGGCTTCCCGCCGGAGTGGGGAGGCCCGCCCAACCAGTCCGGCCCACCGCGCTGGACCGGTGCCGGCCAGCCCGCCGAGCCGTCGAGCGGCCCCCCGGGATATCCGCCCGGGTCCGGCGCGTCCGCCGGCCCGCAGGGCTTCCCCGACCAGCCCGGCCCGCCCGCCGGACCGTCCGGCTACCCCGACCCGCCCGGCGGCGCTCCCGGCCACCCCGGCCAGCAGTACGCTGCTCCGGCCTACCCGCCGGCGGCACCGGGCAGCCCGGCCTACCCGTCAGCCACGCCAGCCGGCCCCGCCCAGCCCGCTGAGCCGCCGAGCTATCCGCCGGTCAACCGCCCGGCCATTCCCGAGGCTGAGCCCTGGCCGGCGGCCGAGGCCTGGGGCGCGGCGTCAGGCCGCCCGGATGCCGGGTCGCGCCCGGACTCCGCCGGGCCGCCGAGCGACTATCCACAGCGCCCCGCCGACCGTTCCCAGCCGGGCGAGCCGGAGCCGCCGCACGGCGGTCCACAGGCGTCCGCCTGGGCACCCCAGGCGCCCACCTGGTCAGCGGGACCCGGCGAGGGCAGGCCCGGCCCGTTCGAGCCGTCCCGGCCGGAGTTCGAGCGGCGCGAGCCGGAATTCGAGCGCCGGGAACCCGAGTTCGACCGCCGGGAACCGGAGTTCGAGCGGCGCGAGCCCGAGTTCGAGCGGCGCGAGCCCGAGTTCGACGGGCGTGCACCGGAATTCGAGCGGCGTGGACCCGAGTTCGAGCGGCGGGAGTCGGACGGGCCGGCGTACCAGCCGGGCCCGGCGCCGGGGATCTCGCCCGGCAACGCCGTACCGCTGCCGCCGCAGGAGACCCGGATCCCCGGGGCCAGCCTGGCGGCGGCACCACCGGCCGACTATCCGCCGGCAGGCAGCCGCCAGCCGGCCGGCGAGTACGGCTCGCCGGCCCGGGAACAGGGTGGCTGGGCGCCCGGGATCTCCGAGGCGGCACCGCAGTCGCCCGCACCCGGCTCCGGCGCCGCGCCGGTCGTACCGCAGCCGAGGGTTCCGACCGATTCTGCGGTCGCCGGCCGGGTCTCCGTACCCGGTGCGCCGGGGGCGTCGGAGTCGGCGGCCGCACCCGACCGGGCCGCCGGCCGCGCCGTCGCCGGAAGTGCCGCCGTACCGGCGGCGAGCCGGGTACTGCCGCCGGCCGACCTTGCCGCCGCGGCGTCGGTACCGGCGCCGAAGCCCAGGGTGTACGGCCGCCCGGCCGGCGCGGACGAGCCCGACCAGCAGCCGGGTCCGGCGCACGGACCGGGCAGTTGGGACGACCCCCGACCAGGATCGCCCGCCGGCCCGGCCGGTTGGGACGGCGACCGGCCGGGCGGCGCGCCCGGCGGTGGCTGGGACGGCGACCGGCCGGGTGGCGCGGACGCGCGCCGGGCCGGGCCGACGGTCTACGGTGCGCCACCGGCCCAGCCTGGGCCGGGCGAGTACGGTGACGGCTTTTCCGACGAGCCTCCGGCGACCCGGGTGGCTGTTCCCGGCGCCCGGGCACCGCAGACCGACACGCCGAGCCGCCCGTCCAACTCCGCACCCTTCGCCGATCTGATCGGACCCGGCGGCATGCCCGGCCAGGGTCCGGGCGGGGTCGGCGTGGACGGTCCCGGTCCGAACGGGCCGGCGCCGTTCGACGGAGATCGCTTCGGCGGCCCCGGCCCGGCGGAACAGGACGGTTTCGGCAGGCCCGGACAGGCTGAACAGAACCGCTTCGGCGGACCCGCCCCGTTCGACGGGGACCGGTTCGGCGGGCCCGGGCAGGGCGAGCCGGACCGGTTCGGCGCCGGCCCGGCCGGCGGCCAGTTCGGTGGACCCGCACCCTTCGACGGGGACCGCTTCGGCGGCCCCGGCCCGGGCGGCGCTGGCCAGGCTGGCGCCGGCCAGTTCGGCGCGTCCGCCCCGCCCGGCACCGACCGGTTCGGCGGGCCGCCTGGACAGCCCGGCTTCGGGCCACCGCCCGGAGGGCCGGGCTTCGGCCCGCCGCCGGACGGGGACGGGCCCGGATTCGCTCGGCCCGGCCCGACGGGCGCGGGGCCGACGACGTACGGAGCGCCCGGGGCGGGACCGGGGACGTACGGGGCACCGCCCGGCGGCGCGCCGCAGTACGGCTCACCCGCGTCCGCCGGCCCGGGCTGGGGCGGCTCCGACGACGCCGGGCCGGGACGGTTCGACTCGTTCAAGCCGGAACCGGCGGAGTCGGAGACCAAGACCGAGCCGCCGACGCCACAGGTGCGCAACGGCAAGGTGCTGTTCCTGGTCCTGGTCGCGGCGGTACTGCTGCTGGCGATCCCGCTCGGCACGCTCTGGCTGCTCGGCAAGTTCGGCGGCGAGGACGCGGCACCGCCGTTCAACCCGGCGGTGGGCGCCTGCGTCAAGGACTCCGGCGGCACGCCGGTGATCGCGGACTGCGCCGAGCAGGGCGTGTTCAAGGTCGCCTCGAAGGTGACCGACAAGAACGAGTGCCCGGCGGACACCCCGCAGACGATCGTCGTACCGGATCGCAAGGAAGTGCTCTGCCTGCAACCGGCGGCGGCTCCCGCCGGCGGATAGCAGCCAGCCGGCTGAGCCGAACCAGCGCCCCGCCCGGGTCTCCGAGGCGGGGCGCTGGCCGTCTCCTGGCCGGTCGGGGTCGGGCGGGGCGGGGCTGCGGTGTCAGTCGGGGGCGGGCGTCACGTACACGCCCCGGCCCTGATGTCCCTGGAGCACGCCCCGCTCCTGTAGCCGCGCCAACGCCTGCTTGATGGTCGGCGCCGAGCACCTGTACTGCTCGCTGAGCTGGCTGATCGACGGTAACTGGTCGCCCGGTCCAAGCTCGCCGCTGGCGATCTTGGCTTCCACGTCCCGCATGACGCGGCGGTACACCGGCTCGGCCGGCGAGGCAGGTGCAGGCATATGAGGTCCCCCTGGGTAGTCAACCAAGATCGGACCATGACCGACCTGGCAACACAAGCAGGCCCAGGCATCGACGTTGACTTGTCTTACCTGGCAATCTAAGTTGGCTGGGCAGGTCGGGTGATCTCCACGGCAGGCGGCCCCTCCGAGTCCGTCCACACCGCTCCTTCGTCGTGGGACGACAACCGCCCGACCACGGCCCGCGTCGCACCGTGCCCAGCCGCAGCGGGGCGCCCTCCGCCGGAGGATCCCGACCACCAACTTGGCTTACCAAGCTTCACAAGTGTGAGGAGATCAGATGACGCTCGTACTGACCCGCCGCCGCCTGCTGGCCGGTGCGGCGGTTAGCGCCACCGCGGCGATGACGGCCTGCGACGACGGCGAGGGCAGCGGTGGCGCGCAGCCGGAGGTGGAGAAGGTCTCGATCCTGAGCGGGGCGGGCTTCCAGGGCCGCGAGGCGCCGATCTTCGTGGCCCGGTCGAAGGGCTGGTTCAGCGAGGTCGGGCTGGAGGTGCAGGTGCTGCCGGGCAAGGGCACCACGAGCAACCTGCAGACCCTGGCCGGCGGTCAGGCCACCTTCGCGACGGTGGACGTGAACGGCGCGATGATCGAGTTCACCCGTAACGGCGGCATCAAGGACTTCAGGCTGACGTCCGTACTGCACCAGCGGAACCTGGCGTGCTTCGTCGCGCTCAAGTCCAGCGGGATCGCCACCCCGCGCGACCTAGCCGGCAGGACGCTCTCCTACCTTCCCGGCGGGATCAACTACCTCCTCTTCAGCACCTACGCGCGGCTGGCGGGCTTCGACTCTTCCAAGGTCAAGTGGGTGAGCAACCCGATCGCGACCCAGCACGCGGCGATGCTCGCCCAGAAGAGGGTCGACGCGATCAGCCAGTTCGTCCCGGCGGTGGAATCGGTCCGGACGGTGGCGAAGCAGGATCTGGTCACCCTGCCCTTCACGGACTACATCGGCGACCTGCACGGCTCCGCCATCGGCGTCACCACGGAGACCGCCCGGAACAAGCCGGATCTGGTCCGTCGCTTCAACCGGGCGCTGCTGCGCGGGCTGGAGTACGCGATCAACCACCCCGAGGAGGCCGGTCAGATCTACGCCTCGGAGAAGGAGACGCAGGGGCAGCCACCCGCGGCGGCGGTCGCCGAGGTCAAGGCCCTGCGGGCATACGTCGAGGGCATCTCGGACGGCCCGCTCGGCCACTTCAACGAGGCGCGGATGGCCAAGAACATCGCGATTCTCCAGGCCGCCGGGACGATCCCCGTGGGGCTCACCCCCGGCGACATCATCGCGCCCGACCTGGTCGGGTAGGCCCCGTCGGCATGCCACGCCGCGCAGGCTCCGCGCGTCCGCCCCAGTGGCGGGGCGCGCTCTCCACCGTCGGGACGCCGCTGGTGGGCATCGCCGGGTTCGTCGCCGCCTGGTGGGCGGCGGTCGTCGCCCTGGACGTCGCGCCGTACATCGTGCCCGGGCCGCCGGCGGTGGCTGCGGCGATCCTGGACGAACCGGGCTACCTGCTGCGGAACGCGGCCGTCACGCTCGGCGAGGCGATGGCGGGATTCGCCCTCGCGATCGCCTCCGCCGTGCTGCTCGGTACCGTCCTCGCGGCATCACGCCGGCTCGAACGGGCGCTGTACCCGATGCTGTTGACCATCAGCAGCACACCCAAGCCGGTCTTCGCCCCGCTGCTCATCACGATCGGCGGTTTCGGGGCGGGACCGAAGGTGGTGCTGGTCTGGCTGATGTGTTTCTTCCCCATCGCCCTGGCCACCAGTACCGGGCTCAGCGCCACGTCCGCGGAGTTCGTGGAGCTGGCCAGATCCCTGAACGCCTCGCGCTGGACCACCTTCCGGAAGTTCCGGGTGCCCGCCGCGCTCCCGCACATCTTCGGCGGCCTCCGGATCGCCCTACCGCTGGCACTCATCGGCGCGACCGTCGCCGAACTCTTCGGGGCGACCGAAGGGCTCGGCGTCGTCGTCCAGAACGCCGGCACCAACGCGGCCCTGGCCTGGGCGGCGATCGTCGTACTCGCGGCGATGAGCATCAACCTCTTCTACGCCCTCACCGCCACCCTGCGGGCGCTCGCCCCCTGGATCCGGCACACCACCGCCTGACACCCACGAGGAGAACCTGTGTCGACCACCTACATCTTCCGGGACGCGGAAACGGACAACGACGTCATGCTCCGGGCACTGGCGGGGATGTACGACCCGTTCAGCGAGCGACGGCTCCGCGAGGCGGGGATATCCGAGGACGGCCGGTGCCTGGTGGTGGCGGTGGGCGCGAGCGGCATCGCCCGGACGATCGCCGGGCTGGCCCCGCGCGGGGAGGTGATCGCCACCGACGTCGACCTGCGTCCCTGCCAGCGGGACCCTCGGGTCGACCTGCGCGAGCACAACGTCGTCACCGATCCGCTGCCCGGGATGTTCGACCTCATCCACGTCCGGCTGCTGCTCGGACACCTGCCGCAGCGGATCGACGTGCTCGGGAAACTCGTCGACGCGCTCAACCCGCAGGGTGTCCTGGTCGTCGAGGAATTCGAGGCGACCTGGCGTTCCAGTGTGCTCGCCGCGCCGGACCCCGATGAGGCCGACCGGCTCTTCGGCGCCTATCACGACGCCTTCCAGGCCGCGTTGCAGGACGCCGGGAACCGCGCGAAGTGGAGCCGCCGGGTGCACGGCGCCATGCTCGAGCTGGGTCTGACGGAGTGCGACACCGTCGGGTACAGCGGGACCTGGGCCGGCGGCAGCCACGGATGCCTGCTGCCGTGGGGCACTGCCGGTGCGATCCGGCAGAAGCTGATCGACGCGGGCATGTCAGCCGCCGACCTGGACGCCTTCCGGGAACTGCTCCTCGTACCGGAACTGAGGGTCAAGGGCAATCTCGCGTTGTCCACCGTCGGCCGGCGGCCGCG
The DNA here is from genome assembly GCF_036421995.1 of Plantactinospora veratri. Taxonomy (NCBI): domain Bacteria; kingdom Bacillati; phylum Actinomycetota; class Actinomycetes; order Micromonosporales; family Micromonosporaceae; genus Plantactinospora; species Plantactinospora veratri. The sequence continues at coordinate 62,546 of NZ_JAZGQL010000020.1, read as the reverse complement.
CTGAGCAGGTACCGAAACAGGACCGGAATCGGCGCAGAAGTGCCGCCGCTGTCGACCGCACCGACTACCGGCAATCTGCCAGACACCTGACCGAATGGTGTAACACATATTGGATAGGGTCTATCCGGTCCTGCCGGAGGCACCACTGAGTCACCCAGCGTGACATTCGCTACCGGTTACCGCACTTACGGATCCGAGATGCCGACAGTTCGCAAGGAGCCGCCGATGAGCGCCGATTCCCATCCGGGCTGGTGTGACCCGGGCGAATGCACCGCGAGCTTTCGCGGCCTCCACCCCGACGCCTCGCCGCCGACCCACGCCAGCCGGTGGTACGACTGCAATCCGCAGGACGACCGGCAGGCGGTCGAGATCACGGCCCAACTCGTGCAGTACGTCGACGACCCCCGGCCGCGACCCTTCATCCGCTTCGCCCGGACCGACTTCGAGGACCGGCAGGTCTTCCACATCACGGTCGAGCAGGGCGGTGCGCTGGTGGAGGCGCTGGCCGACATGCTCCGCCGGGCCGGCGCCACCGTACCGGCCGCCGGGGCACGGCCACGGGTCAACTCGTCGCCGTAGCCGCCGGCCCGTTCGGTGTCGGCCGGCGCTGCGGTCCGGCCCGGCCGGCCGGGGACGGCGGCGCGGCGGGTTCGGCGTACAGCGCGGCGGGTTCGGCGTACCACAATGCCCGGGGCCCGGAGGCGGCGCCGGCAGCGGCATGGCAGGGTTGCCCGTATGGCTACTTCGCCCCGCGTACGTGCGCCCGAACTGAGGGGCCGCCGGTGGCTCAACACCGGTGGAGCGGATCTGACCCTGCACGACCTTCGCGGCAAGATAGTCATCCTGGACTTCTGGACCTTCTGCTGCATCAACTGCCTGCACGTGCTGGACGAGCTGCGCCCGCTGGAGGAGAAGTACGGCGACGCCCTGGTGGTGATCGGGGTGCACTCGCCGAAGTTCGAGCACGAGCGCGACCCGGAGGCGCTGGCCGCCGCCGTCGAGCGGTACGGCGTCGCCCATCCGGTACTCGACGACGCCGAGATGGCGGTCTGGCAGCAGTACGCCGCGAGGGCGTGGCCGACGCTGAACGTGGTCGACCCGGAGGGGTACGTCGTCGCCACGATGGCCGGTGAGGGCCACGCCGAGGGGCTGTCCCGACTGCTCGACGAGTTGATCGCCACGCACGAGGCGAAGGGCACGCTGCACCGGGGCGAGGGCCCGTACGTGCCGCCGGCCGAGCCGGAGACCACGCTGCGGTTTCCCGGCAAGGCGATCGAGTTGGCCGGCGGGAACCTGCTGGTCTCGGACTCGGCCCGGCACTCGCTGCTGGAACTGGCCCCGGACGGCGAGACGGTGCTGCGCCGGATCGGCTCCGGGGAGCGGGGCCGGACGGACGGCCCCGCCGAGGTGGCCCGGTTCGCCGAGCCGCAGGGCGTGTGCCGGCTGCCCGAGCACGCCGCCGAGGTGGCCGGTTACGACATCGTGGTCGCGGACACCGTGAACCACCTGCTCCGGGGCGTACGGCTGGCGACCGGCGAGGTGACCACGGTGGCCGGTTCCGGCCGGCAGTGGCGCTCGACCGTGGACGACCACGCGCACGACGCGCTCGCCGCCGACCTCTCCTCCCCCTGGGACCTGGCCTGGTACGACGACCGGGTGATCGTGGCGATGGCCGGCATCCACCAGCTCTGGTGGTTCGACCCGATCAGGCGGACCGTCGGCGTCTACGCCGGTACCACCGTCGAGGCGTTGCGGGACGGGCCGCTGCCGGACGTCTGGATGGCCCAGCCGTCGGGGCTCTCGACCTCCGCCGACGGCCGTCGGCTGTGGATCGCCGACAGCGAGACCAGCGCGCTGCGGTTCGTCACCGACGCGGTGCTGCACACCGCCGTCGGGCAGGGGCTCTTCGACTTCGGCCACGTCGACGGCCCGGCGGAGCAGGCGCTGTTGCAGCATCCGCTGGGTGTCGGCGCGCTGCCGGACGGCTCCGTGCTGGTGGCCGACACCTACAACGGCGCGGTACGGCGGTTCGACCCGGCGACCGGGACCGTGTCGACGGTCGCCTCCGGGCTGGCCGAGCCGAGCGACGTGGTGCTGACCGGGGACGGCGGGGTGCTGGTGGTCGAGTCGGCCGGGCACCGGCTCAGCCGCCTGGCGCCGGGCGCCCTCTCCGCCGCCGGGGCGAGTACGGTCGCCGGGAGCCGGCACCGTGCGGAGCGCCCGCCCACCGATCTCGCCGCCGGTGAGCTGACCCTGGACGTCATCTTCGAGCCGCCGCCCGGGCAGAAGCTGGACGAGTCCTTCGGCCCCTCCACCCGGCTGGAGGTTTCCGCCTCCCCGCCCGAACTGCTGCTCGACGGCGCCGGGGTGAGCACGGAGCTGTCCCGCCGGTTGGTGCTGAACGACCAGGTCGACTCCGGGGTGCTCCAGGTCGTCGCGCAGGCCGCCACCTGCGACGCCGAGGCCGAGCACGCCGCCTGTCACCTGAGCCGCCAGGACTGGGGGGTGCCGGTACGCATCACCCCGGACGGCGTGCACCGGCTGCCGCTGGTGCTGCGCGGGCTGGACAGCTGACCGGGTCCTGGGACGTGACCGGAACCACTGGCCGGTAACTACCATTGAGTAACCTACGGTGCCGTAACCTGATGAGGTGAGTACTTCGGCCCCGATCCGGCTGCGACCCGTCGACCTGGGCAAGCCGCGGATGCGAGGCTGGCTGCACGCGTACGCCTTCTTCGTCGCGGTGGTGGCCGGCGTCGTGCTCTGCGCGATCGCCGCCACCCGGCCGGGCTGGACGCCCCTGGTGAGCTGCCTCGTCTACAGCGTGACGGTCTGCGGACTCTTCGGCACCAGCGCGCTCTACCACCGGCGGGTCTGGTCCGAACGCGGCTACCGGGTGATGCGCCGGCTCGACCACTCGATGATCTTCGTGTTCATCGCCGGTACCTACACCCCGTTCTGCCTGCTGGTCCTCTCGGCGCAGAGCGCGGCGGTACTGCTGCTGATCGTCTGGGGCGGTGCGGTCGCCGGAGTGGCGATGAAACTCGTCTGGCCGCACGCGCCCCGCTGGGTCTCCGCGCCGCTGTATCTGGCCCTGGGCTGGGTGGCCGTGGCGGTCCTGCCGGACATCCTGGACCGGGGCGGTGTCACCGTACTAGCCCTGCTGGTCGCCGGCGGCGCCTCCTACAGCGTCGGCGCCGTCTGCTACGCGCTGCGCCGTCCCAATCCCTGGCCCACGGTCTTCGGCCACCACGAAATCTTCCACGCCTGCACGCTGGTCGCGGCGATCTGCCACCACATCGCGATCTACTTCGCCCTGTTCGCCTGACCGTCCCAGGTCGGTCGTGCCGGGTCAGAGCGGGCGACCGGGACGCCGCACCTCGTGGTACTCCTCGACGATCTGCTCCTCGCGCCCCGGCACCCGCGGGTCGGCCACCGGCGTGACGACGGTACGGCGACGGTTGCGCCAGAGGTAGCTGGTCATCGCCAGCCCGGCCAGGCCGGCGAGCATCAGCACCCAGCCGACGACGTGCAGGTTGAGCCAGCCCGTCTCGACGTTCACCGCGAAGGCGAGGATCGCGCCGAGAGCAATGAGAAAAATGCTTCCACCGATGCCCATTGGGTCGCCCTCCTAGGCTGTCGACTGGTACCGGTCGCGCCGGTCCCCGCTACGGTCGCGGCATCCATCGACATACCCAGGCGTTTCAAATCCGAATCCGGCAAGCTGGTAACCGGGTCCCTGTCGGTGCCGAACCGGCAGGACGGCGGCCGGACCGGACGGGGCGCCGCCGGCCGGGACCGGACCGACGGGACGCAGACACCAGGCGACCAGGGAGACCAACGTGACGCAGACCAGCCCGGTGGGCGGAACAGGTGGAGACGACGATCCGGGCGGGGTGCGGCGGCCGGAGGTACCCGGGCGGAGCCTGGTGCTGCTCCGACACGCGAAGGCCGAGCGGCCCACCAGCGCGCCCGATGCCGATCGTCCGCTCACCGCCCGTGGGCACGCGGATGCCGCCGCCGCGGGTGCCTGGCTGGGGCACGGCGGCTATCTGCCGACCGTGGTGCTCTGCTCGCCCGCCAAGCGCACCCGGCAGACCTGGCACGACGTCGCGCTGGGCATGGCGGCGCCGCCGATCCGCCCGCTCGGCGTCCCGGCCGGACAGACCGCCCCGGCACCGACCTCGGCCACCCAGGCCGGCCCGCCCGGCAGCGGGGCGGTGCCCGCGGTCCGGTACGACCAGCGGATCTACCACGGGCACGCGGCGGACCTGCTCGAACTCGTCCGTGGCACGGATCCGGCGGCGGGCACGCTGCTGTTGATCGGGCACAACCCGGCCATCTCGGAACTGTCCACTCTGCTCGATCCGGTGCACGCGGACCCGGAAGGGCTGCGCACCAGTGGAATCGTGATCCACCGGATCGACGGCGAGTGGGCGGACGTGGCCGCCCAGGCGGGACCGATCGTGAAGTGGCACACCGCCCGGGGCTGACCGGGCACGCGGGCAGATCGACCGTGTACCGGACGAGCCGGTGCCCGGCCGGTGGCATCGCCACCGGGCCGGGCACCGGGGATGTCAGGTGGGTGGCGCGCTCGGCGGCGGCGGATCCGGCGGCGGCGGCATCATCGCCGTCGGATGCGACAGCCTGTTCTCCTCGACGATCAGGGTCCGCGCCCGCTTCTTGCGGTCCTGCCAGTACCACAGCGTGGTGGCCAGCACCGCGACCCCGGCCAGGATGAAGACCCAGCCGACCGCTCGAAGGTCGAGCCACCAGACGTTCGCCCTGACCGCGAACGTCAGGATGGCTCCCAGGGTGATGAGGAAAATTCCCGTACCGATGCCCATGTCCGCTGCACTCCCCCGTGCGATGGGTCGTGGGCTTTCATGACAAATCAGGTCAAACTGCTCCTAGCACCGCCTCAACAATAGCGCGGCGGCCGGGGAGCAACAGCTCCACCGGCCGCCGAAAATCGCCCTCGGTCGCGCCCGACTAGAAGGCTTCCTCGGGCAGGTCCATCAGCTCCAGGTCAGCGCCCTGCACGATCCGCCGGTCGGCGCCGATCCGGGGCAGCACCTCGCGGGCGAAGAACCGGGCGGCGGCCAGCTTGCCGGTGTAGAACGCCTTGTCCGCCGGGCTCACCTCGCCGCTCAGCGCCCGCAGCGCGACCTCGGCCTGCCGCTGGAGCAACCAGCCCACCACCAGGTCGCCGACGGCGAGCAGGAAGCGCCGGCTGCTGAGCCCGACCTTGTAGAGCGCCCGGGCATCGCCGCCCTGGGCGTCGCCGAGCCACCCGGTCATCGTGCCGACCATCGCCTGCACCTCGCCGAGTGCCCGGCCCAGCGCGGCCCGCTCCTCCTTGAGCTGCCCGTCGCCCGGCTCGGCAGAGTCCGTCCCGGCCGAGTCCGCACCGCCGGCCTCCACGAACGCCGCGATCTCGCCGGCCACCGCCATCAGGCTGGTACCGCGATCCCGGACGATCTTCCGGAAGAACAGGTCGAGGCTCTGGATCGCGGTCGTTCCCTCGTAGAGGGTGTCGATCTTCGCGTCCCGGACGTACTGCTCCAGCGGGTAGTCCTGGAGGAAACCGGAGCCGCCGAACGTCTGCAACGACTCGTGACCGAGCAACTCGTAGGCCCGTTCCGAGCCGACACCCTTGACGATCGGCAGCAACAGGTCGTTGACGCCCTTCGCCAGCTTGGCGGTCGACTCGTCGCCGTTCGCCTCGGCGATGTTGATCCGGTCCTGCCAGGTCGCGGTGTAGCAGACCAGGGCACGCAGGCCCTCGGCGTACGCCTTCTGGAGCATCAGCGAACGGCGTACGTCCGGGTGGTGCGTGATGGTGACCCGGGGGGCGTTCCTGTCCGTCGAGCGGAGCAGGTCGGCGCCCTGCACCCGGCTCTTCGCGTACTCCAGGGCGTTGAGGTAGCCGGTGGAGAGCGTGGCGATCGCCTTGGTGCCGACCATCATCCGGGCGTACTCGATGATCAGGAACATCTGCCGGATGCCGTCGTGCACGTCGCCCAGCAGCCAGCCCTTGGCCGGTACGCCGTGCTCGCCGAAGGTCATCTCGCAGGTGTTCGAGACCTTCAGCCCCATCTTGTGCTCGAGGTTGGTCGCGTAGACGCCATTGCGCTCGCCCAGCTCCCCGGTCTCCTCGTCGAAGTGGAACTTGGGGACGATGAAGAGCGAGAGGCCCTTGGTGCCCGGGCCGCCGGCCCCCTCGACCCCGACCGGCCGGGCCAGGACATAGTGGACGATGTTGTCCGTCAGGTCGTGCTCGCCGCTGGTGATGAAGCGCTTGACGCCCTCGATGTGCCAGGAACCGTCGGGCTGCGGGATCGCCCGGGCACGGCCGGCGCCGACGTCCGAGCCGGCGTCCGGCTCGGTGAGCACCATGGTCGCGGCCCACTGCTTCTCGACGAAGAGCTTGGCCCACCTCCTCTGCCGCTCGGTGCCCTCGCGGTAGAGGGTGTGCGCGAAGGAGGGACCACCGGCGTACATCCACAGTGGTGCGTTGGCGCCGAGGATCAGCTCGGCGGCCGACCACCAGAGCGCGCGGGGTGCCATCGTGCCGTCGAGTTCGGCCGGCAGGTCCATCCGCCAGAACTCGGAGTCCATCATCGCCTGGAAGGACTTCTTGAACGGCTCCGGCAGCGGCGCGCTGTGCGTGGCCGGGTCGAAGACCGGCGGGTTGCGGTCGCTGGCGGCGTAGCTGGCCGCCAGGTCCTCCCGGGCCAGCCGCTCGACCTCGGCGAGCACGCTCCGCGCGGTGTCGGCGTCGAGTTCGGCGTACGGGCCTGCGCCGAACGCCTGGTCCGCGCCGAAGACCTCGAAGAGATTGAACTCGAGGTCTCGCCGATTGCTCCTGTAATGGGTCATACGCCTCTGCCCCCCGGACTCGCGAACACAGGTTACCCGGCAGTAACAGGAGTTATATTACTAGCGAGTAAGTCACTGCGGTGCACCGGCGCCAGTGACCCGCACCACAGTGACGGCAACCTTACGCAAAGTCCCGGACCGGACGCTGCGGTGGCAACCGCCCAGGTGCCGAGCCGGGCCCAGGCCACCCCCGTCGGACGGACCGGTCAGTTGTCGGGCGCACCCAGCTCCCAGCTCGGCACCGGTGCCGCGGTTGCCGAGTGCGGACCCGGGTACTCCATCAGGACCAGCGCGATGTCGTCGTCGAGCCGGCCGCGTACCCACTCGACCAGGGCCGTCTCCAGCGAGGCCAGGCCGTCGGCGACCGTGCCGTGCCCAAGCAGCCGCCAGGCCCGGTCCACGGTCGGGAAGAACTCCCCGTCCCGGCGCGCCTCGCCGAGCCCGTCGGTGAAGAGCAGCAGCCGGTCGCCCGGTTCGAGCCGCTCCACCCGGGGCCGGACCACCGGCATGAACCCGAGGGGCGGCGCGGGTGCCGGCGGCTCCATCGGAATCACCTGACCGCGCCGGAGCAGCAGGGGGGCCGGGTGACCACAGTTGACGATGGTGAGCGTGCCGCCCCGCTCCTCCACCAGCGCGGCCGTGACGAAGTCCTCGTCGCCGACGTTGCGGGCCACCGCCCGGTCCAGGTCGGCCACGATGGCCCGCAGGTCGGCCCGCTCGTACGCCACATGCCGGTAGGAGCCGAGCACGATGCTGGCCAGCCGGACCGCGTCGAGTCCCTTCCCCCGGACGTCGCCGATGATGATCCGCACCCCGTACGGGGTGTCGATCGCCTCGTACAGGTCACCGCCGATGTCGGCGGCGGCGGTCGACGAGATGTAGTGCCCGGCCACCGCCAGGCTGCCGACCTGCGGGCCGAGCGGGCGCAGCACCGCCTGCTGCGCCACCGAGGCGAGCTTGGACAGCTCGGCGATCCGCTCCTCCTGCCGCTGCCGGATCACCGCGAAGAGCGCCGCGATCGCCGTGGCCAACACCACGCCGACCAGGTTGACAGTGGTGGCCAGCGGTACCACCCGGCCACCCCAGGCCAGCGAGGCGGCCAGCACGGTGGCGATCACGCCGACCGCGAGCACCACCCGCCAGGAGGCGAACGCGGCGGCCAGGAACGGGGCGGCCGCGACCAGCCCGACATAGTTGACCTTGGATTCGTCCGCGAACTCCACCACCGAGACGAGCGCGAGCAGCACGAGGGCCGCGCCGAGACCGGCGCGGGAACCTTGGCTCAGCGGGCGAGGGCCCGGTGGCATCAGTCGCATGGGTACGCGGAACAGCATGCCTGATCGACGACCGCGATTGTACGAAGTTGACTCCTCGTCCGATCGCGTTCTGGCCACCTGGCGCATCCCACCGGTCCGGATCCGCCGGATCTTGTCGGCGAGTCAGCCAACCGTTGCAAGTCGAATGAACATTCTTGGATCACGTACCTCACATCGCGCGTTCGCCCGGTCACGGGGCCGTCGTACCGCCCCACCTCGACCGGCGCTCCGGGCCGCCGCTCAGCCGAGGACCTCGTACCGTACGTCGATGGCGCCGAGGCTCAGTGCGGCGATCGCCTCGAAGCCGGCCCGGGACAGGTCGATGCAGCGGCCCTCGATGAACGGCCCCCGATCGTTGATCCGGACCACCACCGACCGGCCGTTGTCGGGGTTCGTCACCCGGACCCGGGTGTTGAAGGGCAGCGTCTTGTGCGCGGCGGTCAGCGCGTTCGGGTCGAATGCCTCACCGTTCGCGGTGACCTGACCCTGGTCGTAGTAGGAAGCCCCGCACGAACCGGTCCGCACCACCCGGGCCGTCGGGCTGGTCGCCGGCCGCTTGGTGGCGGGCTTCTTCGCCTCAGCGCCGCGGCTCTGGCTCGGCGAGGGGCGGGAACTGGCCCGCGAGGCGCGCTCGGGCGACCGCGTCGGGGTGGCTGTGACCGCGTCCGGGGCAGGCGTGGGCGGCGTCGTCACCGGCCCGTCCGGGGTTGCCGGGGTGGTGACGTCGACCAGGGCCGGGGCGGAGTTGGCGGCCGGCTCGGTACCGAACGTCACCACACCGGCCGCACCCGCCCCGACCAGGGCGACGGCGACCGCACCAGCCGCCACCACGCCGGTCGGCCAGCGCAGGATCCGAACTCGGGCATGCTTCCCAGCCACCGCACCGTCCTCTCACAGGAACAACAGAGATCGGGTCGGACCGTAACGAGGTTGGCACTTCGGAAGTCAACGTGATCATCTGCTTTCGTCCGATTATGTGGTGAAACGTGTAGCCGATCATCCGACCCGGAGTGGGTCGGTCGTGCCCGTACCCGGGGTGCACCGGCGATGCCGCATGATGGTCTCCGTGCGGGCTGAGCTGAGCAGGCGGCTGGTCGAGGCGTTCCGGTGGACCGACCCGGGGCCGCAGAGCACGCACCTGGTCAGCGACGTCTCCGGCTGGTGGCGGGACGGCCCGATTCTCGCCGGGCTCGGCCCGGCCCTGGCCGAACCGTTCCGGGCGGACCCACCCACCGTCGTGGTCGCGCCCGAGGTCACCGGCCTGCTGCTCGGGCCGCTGGTGGCGACCGCGCTGGGCGTCGGGTTCGTCCCGGCCTACAAGAACACCGGCGAGCGGCAGATCGCCGAGCCGACCACCTGGGCGTGGACCGCGTCCGACTACCGGGGCCGCCGGCTGGCTCTCGGGGTACGGAACCGGCACCTGAAACCCGGCGACCGGGTACTGGTGGTGGACGACTGGGTGGCCAGTGGCGCCCAGGTACGTGCCCTGCACGAGATCGCCGCAATGCGGGGAGCCACCGTCCTCGGCACGACGTGCCTGGTCACCGGGGCAGCGCCGGAGGTGGCGGCGGAACTGCGGCTCGACAGCCTCCTCACCCCGGCCGACCTGGACCGCTGAGCCGGCCGGCAGAACCTCCGCACGCTCGCTCCCGGGCGTGCACAGCGGCGGCGCCGAGAGGCAATTCCTCCTGGTACGACGGTTATCCACAAGGGCGACGCGGTTCTCCACAGGTTGTTCACAACGTGATCCAAGTTCCCGCACGCAGGCTTTCTACAGTCAGGCCATGACGGAACGCCGGATCCTGGTCGTGGAGGACGAGCGCACCATCGCCGAGTCGGTGGCTGCCCGACTGCGTGCCGAGGGCTTCGTGGTGGAGATCGCCCGGGACGGGCCGGGCGCCGTCGAGGCGTTCCGGAGCACCCGGCCGGAGCTGGTCGTCCTCGACGTGATGCTGCCCGGCTTCGACGGCCTGGAGGTGTGCCGACGGATCCAGGCCGACCGGCCGGTACCGGTGCTGATGCTGACCGCCCGGGACGACGAGACGGACCTGCTGGTCGGGCTCGCCGTCGGCGCCGACGACTACCTCACCAAGCCGTTCTCGCTGCGCGAGCTCGCCGCCCGGGTGCACGCGCTGCTGCGCCGGGTCGACCGGGCCGCGACCTCGGCACGCAACGGCGCCGAGATCCTCCGGCTCGGCGACCTCGAAATCAACCAGGCCGAACGGCGGGTCCGCCGCGACGGGGTCGAGGCGCACCTGACCCCGACCGAATTCGACCTGTTGACGCACTTCGCCAACCGGCCCCGGATGGTACTGCCCCGGGAACGGTTGCTCGCCGACGTCTGGGGCTGGGCCGACAGCTCGGGCACCCGAACCGTCGACAGCCACGTCAAGGCCCTGCGCCGCAAGCTCGGCGCCGATCTGATCCGCACCGTGCACGGAGTCGGCTACGCGTTGGAGGTACGGCCGTGACGAGCTTCTGGACCGGCGTCAACCGGACGCTGGACGCGTTGCCCCGACCACTGGACCCGATCTGGTCGATAAAGCTGAAGCTCGGCATCCTGATCGTCGGTTCGGGTGCGGCCGGGATGACCGTCTTCATCATCGGCATCGGCTGGCTGCCGCCCTGGACCACCGGGACGGCGATCGGGCTGGCACTGCTCACCTCGCAGGTGCTGGCCCACGGCATGACGTCGCCGCTGCGGGAGATGACGGCGGCGGCCCGGGCGATGGCCCGGGGCGACTACACCCGACAGGTCCGGGCCAGTTCCCGGGACGAGGTCGGCACGCTGGCCGCCGCGTTCAACCAGATGGCCGGCGACCTGGCCGAGGCCGACCGGCGCCGCCGGGAGCTGATCGCGAACGTGTCGCACGAGCTGCGTACCCCGATCACCGCCCTGCAGGGCGTGCTGGAGAACATCGTCGACGGGGTGGCGGAGCCGGACCTGCCGACGCTGCGGGTCGCGCTGGCCCAGACCGAGCGGCTGGGTCACCTGGTCGCCGACCTGCTCGACCTGTCCCGCCTGGACGCCGGGGTGCTGCCGCTACGCCGGGAGAACGTCGACGTGGCGGAGTTCCTGGACGAGGTGATCCAACAGGCCACCGTCACCGCGGCCGGGGCGGGGCGCAACGTCCGGTTCGAGGTACGCCAGCAGTCCGCACGGTTGACCGTGCAGGCCGATCCGCGCCGGCTGCACCAGGTCTTCGCCAACCTGCTGGACAACGCCGCCCGGCACAGTCCACCCGGCGGCCGGGTACTGGTCGCCGCGCAGCGGGTCGGTGACGAGCTGCGGTTCGAGGTGACCGACGAGGGCGAGGGGATCCCGGCCCGGCTCCGGCCGGAGGTGTTCGAACGCTTCACCCGGGGCGAGCGGACCAGTGACGGCGGCACCGGGCTGGGCCTGGCGATCGCGCACTGGGTGGTGGAACTGCACGGCGGCAACATCGCCGTCGCCGACCGTCCCCTGGTCGAGTCCGCAACGACGAACCGCTCCGACCGTCCGGTCGGCTGCCAGATCCGGGTGAGCCTGCCGATGGTGGCGCCGCCCGACGGGGACCACTCCGCCGTACTGGTGGAGCAACGTTGAACGAGGTGGAACCGACGATGAACGACCGGCCGACCGGACCCGCGAGCGGGCCCGCGAACGGACCGACCCCGCAGGGGCGGCCGGATCCGGCCCCCCGCACCGGCACGCCGCCCACGCCCGCCCCGCGCCAGGCACCGACCCCAGCAGCCGCGACGGCGGCACGGCCTCCGAGGCAGGGGCCGCCCGTGCCCGGTACCTGGGCGGCGCCCGGGGGCCCGCCCGCGCCGTCCCCGACATCCCGGCCGCTCCCGCCGCCTCCGCCGTCCTGGATCGCGACCCGCTGGCCCGGACCGGCCGGCGGCCCGACCCAGCCGGTGCTGGTCGGAGTGGCCGCAGCAGCGGCCGTCGCCGCGGTGAGCCTCCCGCTGACCCGGCCCGGTGTCGGCTGGCTGGTCGCCGGAGTCGCCGGAACGGCGGCCCTGGTCACCGCCGCCTGGCCCACCGCACGTCCCGCGACCACCGCCGACGCCGTCCACCCGGCCAGCGCCCCCGGCTCCACCCGGCCGAAGAGCGTCCCCGCCCCCGCCACCCCGCCATCCACACCACCCCAAGCAACAACCGCACCTTCCCAAGCAGCAGCCACACCACCCCAAAACCCGGCGACGCCACCCCAGGCGGCAACCGCACCGCCCCAGGCGACGGCCGCAGCGGTCAAGGGGCCGGCCGCACCGGTCGGGAGGATTAGTCGGCCGGTCGGTGGATGGCGGCGGATCGGCTGGCTGCGGCCGTTCTGGGCCGCCACGACGGTCGCGTTGCTCGGCGTCGGCACGATCCGGGCGGCGGGCTGGCTCTTCGTACTCTGCCTGCTCACCTCGGCGGTCACCGCGACGCTGACCCTCACGGACGGCAGGTCGGTACGCGCGATGCTGCTCTCCGCCCTGGTCCCGCCGACGGCCGTGATCCGGTCGGTGCCGTGGCTGGCCAAGGGGCTGGCCCGGACCTCGCGGTCGGGCCGGGGACCGGCGGTCGGCCGTACCCTGGTCAGCATCCTGGTCTCGATCGGCCTGCTGGTCCTCTTCGGCCTGCTCTTCTCCTCCGCCGACGCGGCCTTCGCCGGGCTGGTGGACCGGCTCCTGCCGGAACTCTCCGGCGCCACGGTGTTCCGCTGGGTGTTCCTCTTCGGTGCGGTCGGTGCGGCACTGCTCGGTGCGGCGTACGTGCTCGCGGTCCCGCCGGACCTGACCGGGATGGCGTCCGGCCCGAGCCGGCGACGGCTGCGCCGGGCCGAGTGGGTGATGCCGATCGGGATGCTCGTCGTACTCTTCGCCGGGTTCGTGGCGGTCCAGGTCACCACCCTCTTCGGCGGTTCGGACCACGTACTGCGCACCGCCGGCCTGAGCTACGCCGAGTACGCCCGGCGCGGCTTCTGGCAACTGCTCGCGGTATCCCTGCTCACCCTGCTGGTGATCGGTGCCGCCGCCCGCTGGGCGCCCCGGGAGAGCCGGGCCGACCGGGCGCTGGTCCGGATCCTGCTCGGCGGGCTCACCCTGCTCAGTCTGGTGGTGGTGGCCTCGGCGCTGTTCCGGATGGACGTCTACGCCGACGCGTACGGCGCGACCCGACTCCGGCTGCTCGTCGCCGTCTGCGAGGCGTGGTTGGGACTGCTCTTCGTGCTGGTCGCGGCGGCCGGGGTACGGCTGGCCGCCCGGTGGCTGCCCGGGGTGGCGGTCGGTACGGCGGTACTGGCCCTGCTCGCCCTGGCGGTGGCGAATCCGGACCGGCTGATCGCCGAACACAACGTCGACCGGTACGAGCGGACCGGCCGGATCGACGTGCGCTACCTCTCCGGGCTCTCCGCCGACGCCGTACCGGCGCTGGACCGGCTCCCCGGCGAACTGCGCGACTGCGCCCTCTGGGGGCACGACGACGACCTGCCGCCGGACGACTGGCGGGAGACCAACCTCGCCCGGACCGAGGCCCGGCGGATCCTCGCCGAGCATCCGCCCGCCAACCGGGCACTCTGCCCGGTGACGCAGCCCCGATGGTGACTTGACATTCCCGGCCAGCCGGTGAGACTGCCGAGGTGGCCATCCCCATCGATCCGCAGCCGGAGCCGGTGCCGCCCGGACCGCCGCGCCGGACCCGGGTGGTACTGGCCGAGGTGGCTCGCAGCGGCACCGGCGCCGAACGCACCCGGGCCGAGCTGACCCAGCAGACCCAGGTCGGCGAGGCGCTGCTCCGGGGGCTGATCCGCGCCCAGCTCGCCCTCGCGCTGCGGCTGTCGCTGGTGGTCGGGATCGGGCTCGGCGGGCTGCCGCTGCTCTTCGCGATCGCCCCGGAGGTCGGCACGGCGAAGCTCTTCGGGGTCAACCTGCCCTGGCTGCTGCTCGGGGTGGCCGCCTTCCCGTTCCTGGTCGCGGTCGGCTGGGCGTACGTGCACCTGGCGGAGCGCAACGAGCAGGACTTCACCGACGTGGTGCAGCGGCCGGAGCGTTGAGGTGGGCAACGTCTACACCGTGCCGGCGATCATCGTGGTCACCCTGGTCACGGTGGCGATCGGCTTCTACGGGCTGACCCTGGCCCGGACCACCTCGGACTTCCTGGTGGCGTCCCGGATGGTCAGCCCGACCTGGAACGCGGCGGCGATCGGCGGGGAGTACCTCTCGGCCGCCTCGTTCCTCGGCATCGCCGGCCTGATCCTCAAGTACGGCGTGGACGTGCTCTGGTATCCGGTCGGGTTCGCCGCCGGCTATCTGGCGCTGCTGCTCTTCGTGGCCGCGCCGCTGCGCCGCTCCGGGGCGTTCACCCTGCCCGACTTCTGCGAGCTGCGGCTCGGCTCCCGTCGGCTGCGCAAGCTGGCCACCGCCTTCGTGGTCTTCATCGGCTGGCTCTATCTGGTGCCGCAGTTGCAGGGCGCGGGGCTGACCCTGACCACGGTCGCCGGTGGGCCGTACGAGCTGGGGGCGCTGCTGGTCGGTGCGGTGGTCACCGCCAACGTGGCGCTGGGCGGGATGCGGGCGGTCACCTTCGTGCAGGCGTTCCAGTACTGGCTGAAGCTCACCGCGCTGGCCGTACCCGCGATCTTCCTGGTGTTGCAGTGGCAGGCGGACGCCCGACCGCCGGTGACCCCGGTCGGCGGTCCGGTCTTCCCGGCCGCGACCACCGTCGTGGTCGAGGAGCCGGCGAGGCTCACCCTGCCGGACGGCTCCTTCCGGGAGGTACGCCCCGGCGAGGAGCTGTCCTTCGCCGCCGGTGAGCCGGTGCCGGAGGTCTCCGGCGTGCACGCCGCCAGGGGAGCGGACTGGCTGCTGCCGAGCATGGCCGGCAACGACGACCGGGGACTCTTCGCCACCTACTCGCTGATCCTGGCGACCTTTCTCGGCACGATGGGGCTGCCGCACGTACTCGTGCGGTTCTACACGAATCCGGACGGCGCGGCGGCCCGGCGCACCACCCTGGTGGTGCTGGCCCTGGTCGGCGCCTTCTACCTCTTTCCCACCCTGTACGGCGTCCTCGGCCGGATCTACACCCCGCAACTGCTGCTGACCGGGCGGACCGACGCGGTGGTGGTACTGCTGCCCGGCGCGGCGCTCGGCGACGGCCTGACCGGGCAGCTACTGGCCGCCCTGGTCGCCGCCGGTGCGTTCGCCGCCTTCCTCTCCACCTCCTCCGGCCTGCTCACCAGCGTGGCCGGGGTGCTCTCCACCGACGTGCTCGGCCGGGGCTCGGTACGCGACTTCCGGCTGGCCACCATCGTCGGCGGGCTGGTGCCGATGGTGCTGGCGCTGAACGTCTCCGGGTTGGACGTCTCCCAGGTCGTGGGGCTGGCCTTCGCGGTCGCCGCGTCGAGCTTCTGCCCGCTGCTGGTGCTCGGCATCTGGTGGCGCGGCCTGACCGACGCCGGTGCGGCGGCCGGGATCCTGGCCGGTGGGGGCGCGGCGGTCGGGGCGGTGCTCTTCACCGTGGTCGGGCCGGAGCTGGCCGGCTGGCCGGCCGTGCTGATCGCCCAGCCGGCCGCCTGGACCGTGCCGCTGGCCTTCACCGTGATGGTCACCGTCTCCCTGGCCACCCGCCGCCGGGCGCCGAGCGACGTCGCCGCGACGATGCTGCGGCTGCACGCCCCGGAAACGCTGCGACTGTGACGTCGCCGGTGAGTGCCGCCGCCCGGGCGGGACCGGCCGGCACAATGGGGCGGTGAACCGAGCCGAGCCGCCGGGTGGGCAGATCCATCACACCGACCCGTTCGCCACCCCGGAGCGGGACCGCTCCCCGGTGCGTCGGCTGCGCGGCCGGCTGCCGGCGCCGGTGACGCTCTGGACGGCGTACGCGGGGACGACCGCGACCGGCGAGCCGACCGGTCCGGCCGGGCTGACCGTCTCGTCCACCCTGGTCGCCGACGGTGAGCCGGGTCGACTGCTCGCACTTGTCGACGAGGAGTCGGAGCTGTGGGCGGCGGCCTCCGGCAGCGGGCGGTTCGCGGTGACGCTGCTCGGTCCGGCGCACCGGCAGCTCGCCGACCGGTTCGCCGGGCTGTTCCCGGCCCCGGGCGGGCTCTTCGCCTCCGGCGAGTGGACGGGTACGCCGTACGGGCCGGTGCCGGGCGGGGCGCGGGACGGGACCGGCGGCTGGGCCGGCTGCCGGCTGGACGGTGCCCGGGAGTACGGCTGGGCGCTGCTGGTCGAGGCGACCGTCGAGACGGTCGAGTTGGCGGAGGCGGCGGCACCGCTGCTGCACCACCGTGGCCGGTACCGCGAGCTGGCCGGTTGACGGCCCCTCCGGCCGACCAACCAGGCCGCCCTCGGCGAACGACCACGGAGCCGAGCCTGCGGCACCGTCGCAGCCTGCGGGCCTGTCGCCAAGCGGCGTGACCGGGGTCACTCGGCGCAGCCACCGGCCCGTTCGGCGCAGCCGGCGGCCAGGCTCCGGATCACTGCTTTCCGATATCCGGACGGCTCCATACGGTGCGCGGAAACTCCCCTGCCCCTGCGAAGGTGGTGAGACCAGCATGTCTACGGACACTCCCGCACCGGCCAGCGCACCCCCGGACCGGTACGTCGCCGCACAGCGATCGGACGAGTTCGCCGGGTTGCGC
The DNA here is from genome assembly GCF_036421995.1 of Plantactinospora veratri. Taxonomy (NCBI): domain Bacteria; kingdom Bacillati; phylum Actinomycetota; class Actinomycetes; order Micromonosporales; family Micromonosporaceae; genus Plantactinospora; species Plantactinospora veratri. Next base: position 45,730 of record NZ_JAZGQL010000020.1, on the reverse strand, counting down.
AAGGCGCTGCGCGGCTTCGTCTTTCCGATGACCGTGGCGTTCTTTCTCTGGTACGCGCTCTACGTGATCCTCTCGGCGTACGCGCGCGGTTTCATGGGCACCAAGCTCGTCGGCAACATCAACGTGGCCCTCGTCTTCGGGCTGTTGCAGTTCGTCTCCACCTTCCTGATCGCCTGGCTCTACTCCCGGTACGCCGAGCGGAAGTTGGACCCGACCGCCGACAAGATCCGTGAGGAACTCAGCGGCGTGACGGACGAGCGGAAGGAGGAGGCGGCCTCATGAGTCGAGACGTCCTCGCCGGGTTCACCCTGGCGGCGGAGGCGGGGAGCAGCAGCACCGCCCGTACCCTGACCATCACGCTCTTCCTGGTCTTCGTCGCGGTGACCCTGGCCATCACCATCTGGGCCAGTCGGCAGACCAAGACGGCCACCGACTACTACGCGGGTGGCCGCTCGTTCTCCGGCTTCCAGAACGGCATGGCGATCGGCGGCGACTACATGTCCGCCGCGTCGTTCCTCGGCATCGCCGGCATCATCGCGCTGTACGGCTACGACGGCTTCCTCTACTCGATCGGGTTCCTGGTCGCCTGGCTGGTCGCCCTGCTGCTGGTGGCGGAGCTGCTGCGGAACTCGGGCCGCTACACCATGGCCGACGTGCTGGCGTTCCGGATGCGGCAGAAGCCGGTCCGGACGGCGGCGGCGGTCTCCACGATCACCGTCTCGATCTTCTACCTGCTGGCCCAGATGGTCGGCGCGGGCGCCCTGGTGGCGCTGCTGCTGGGCATCCGGCCGGGCACCACGTTCCTCGGCATGGACGCGGACGCGGCGAAGATCGCCACCATCATCATGGTCGGCGCCCTTATGATCATCTATGTCACGGTGGGTGGCATGAAGGGCACCACCTACGTACAGATCGTCAAGGCGTTCCTGCTGATGAGCGGCGCCCTGGTGATGACGATCCTGGTGCTGGCGCACTACAAGTTCAACCTCTCCAACCTGCTCGGCGACGCGGCGAACGCCTCCGGCAAGGGTCAGGCGTTCCTCGAACCGGGGCTCCGGTACGGCGTCGAGGTCGCCGGGGACGCGACGAAGACCTTCTACAACAAGGTCGACCTGCTCTCCCTCGGCATCGCCCTGGTCCTCGGCACCGCCGGCCTGCCACACATCCTGATCCGCTTCTACACCGTGCCGACCGCCAGGGCGGCCCGGAAGAGCGTGCTCTGGGCGATCGGCATCATCGGCACCTTCTACCTGTTCACCCTGGCCCTCGGCTTCGGCGCGGCGGCTCTGGTGGGCCGGGAGGCGATCACCGCGCAGGACGCGGCCGGAAACACCGCGGCACCGCAGCTCGCCGAGGCGCTCGGGGTCGACTTCTTCGGCGGCGACGTCGGCGGGGCGGCGCTGCTCGCGGTCATCGCGGCGGTGGCCTTCGCCACCATCCTCGCGGTGGTCGCCGGGCTCACCCTGGCCTCCTCGTCCAGCCTGGCGCACGACTTCTACGCCAACGTCATCAAGGGTGGCGAGGCGTCGGAGCGGCAGGAGGTCAACGTGGCCCGGGTCTCGGCCCTGGTCATCGGCGCGATCTCGATCGTGCTGTCGATCTTCGCGCAGAACCTGAACGTGGCGTTCCTGGTGGCCCTGGCCTTCGCGGTGGCGGCCTCCGGCAACCTGCCGGCGATCCTCTACAGCCTGTTCTGGCGGAGGTTCAACACCTCGGGTGCGGTCTGGGCGATCTACGGCGGTCTGATCAGCGCCGTCGGGCTGGTGTTCTTCTCCCCGGTGGTCTCCGGGGCGCCCACCGCGATGTTCCCGGACCACGACTGGCAGTGGTTCCCGCTCTCCAACCCGGGCATCATCTCCATCCCGATCGGGTTCCTCTGCGGTTGGATCGGCACGATCATCTCGAAGGAGCTGGACGAGGACAAGTACGCCGAACTGGAGGTCCGTTCCCTCACCGGCGCCGGAGCGCACTGACCGGCGACTCCGCGAAAGATCACCGATAGTCAGATCCGGACAACGGGTGGTGTCGGGCCGACAGTGGCCCGGCACCACCCGTTCGACTCCTCCCGTGCGGACCATCTCCGGCCGGATCCCTCGGCCAGCCGGAGATCAGCCTTCTGGGTAGGCTGGGCTTATGGTGGTAGCCCAGCGTTTCGGAGCGGAACACCGGATCCTCGTCACCGGCGGTGCCGGATTCGTCCCATCCCACCTGGTCGACGCGCTGATCGCGCGGGGCTGCACGGTGGTCGCGGCGGACAACTTCGTCACCGGCTCCAAGGAGAACGTCGCCCATCTGGCCGACCATCCGCGGTTCACCCTGGTCGAGACCGACGTCTCGGAGGGACTCCCCGGGCACCACCCGGCGATGGCCGAGCGGTTCGACGCCATCATGCACCTGGCCTCGCCGGCCAGCCCCACCGACTTCGCCACGCTGCCGATCGAGATCCTCCGGGTCGGTTCGCTGGCCACCCTGCACCTGCTCGACCGGGCCGTCGCCGACCGGGCCCGGTTCATCCTGGCCTCCACCTCCGAGGCGTACGGCGACCCGCAGGTGCACCCGCAGGTCGAGACGTACTGGGGCAACGTCAACCCGATCGGCGTACGCAGCGTCTACGACGAGGCCAAGCGCTTCGCCGAGGCGAGCACGATGGCGTACCACCGCTATCACGGGCTCGACGTCGGCATCGTCCGGATCTTCAACACGTACGGGCCCCGGATGCGGCCGGACGACGGGCGGGCGATTCCCACCTTCATCACCCAGGCGCTGCGCGGCGAGCCGCTGACCGTGCACGGCACCGGCGCGCAGACCCGCTCCATCTGCTACGTGAGCGACCTGGTCCGGGGCATCCTGCTGCTGCTCGACTCCACCGAGACCGGTCCGATCAACTGCGGCACCGAGCACGAGGTGTCGATGCGCGAGCTGGCCGAGACGATCGCCGAGCTGACCGGAAGCCGATCCCGGGTGACCTATGTCACCCGGACCGCCGACGATCCGGAGAAGCGCCGGCCGGACCTCACCCTCGCCCGCGAGCGGCTCGGCTACGAACCCGAGGTGACCCCGGCCGAGGGGCTGCGCCGGACGATCGAGCACTTCAGCCAGCGGTTGGCGGGCTAGCGGAGGATACCCGGCTCGCGCCAGCCGGGCCGTGGCACACAGCGGTTTCTTGGTTCCGCTACGTACCCTGAGGGCATGTTCGCAAGCCCTCCCCCGCACGCGACCGGCAGTTCGTACCGGATGACGGCCGGCGGATCCGCCGGCCGGTCCTCGGTGCCCGGCCAGGGCCAGGCGACCGGACCGGGCCGGATCTCCGGCCGGGCGCAGGTGTCCGGCGTACCAGGTCAGGCCCGCCCCTACGACTCACCCGCCGGTCCCGGCGGCGGTGGCCCGGGCGGTCCCGGCGGTCCGGGTCTGCCCGGTGACCCCGGCCGGCGCGGCCCACGCCCCCGGTGGGGCCGGATCGCGCTGGTCGTCGGCGTCGCGGTGCTGGTGCTCGGCCTGCTCACCAGCGGCGGTCTCTGGCTCTACGTCAGAGGGCTCGACAAGGACCTGGCCCGGACGGACCCGTTCGCCGAGCTGGCCGACGGGCGGCCGAAGTCGGTCAGCGGCGCATTGAACATCCTGCTGGTCGGCAGCGACTCCCGGGATCCGGACGCCCCGATCAACGAGGCGAGCAAGTGGCGGGCCGACACCATCATCGTGATGCACATTCCGGCCAGCCACGACAAGGCGTACCTGGTCTCGGTGCCCCGCGACCTCTACGTGCCGATCCCGGAGAACGCCAGGGCGGAGTGCGGCAGCGGTGAACGCGGCAAGATCAACGCGGCCTTCGCGTTCGGCGGCCTGCCGCTGGCGGTACGCACCGTGGAGTGCTTCACCGACGTCCGGATCGACCACGTGATGGCGATCGACTTCGCCGGCTTCAAGGAGGTCACCGACGCGCTCGGCGGGGTCGACCTGAAGGTCGAGCGGAACATCACCTCGATCCACAAGCCGTACCGGAAGTTCACCAAGGGCGTCAACCACATGAACGGGGCGGAGGCGCTGGACTGGATCCGGCAGCGCAAGCAGTTCCCGGACGGCGACTTCGCCCGGATGCGCCACCAGCAGGAGTTCCTGCGGGCCCTGATGGACAAGGCGGCCAGCACCGGCACGCTGACCAACCCGGGCAAGCTGAACGCCTTCCTCAAGTCGGTCACCGGCGCGGTCACCGTCGACGAGGGCTTCTCCCTGGTCGACATGGCGATCCAGTTCCGCAACCTGCGCGGCGACAACCTCCGGTTCATCACCAGCCCGCACAACGGCAGCGAGACCATCAACGGCGAGTCGGTGGTGGTGTCGGACCGGGAGAAGGCACTGGGCATGTACCGGGCGATGGCGGCGGACACAATGGACGAATGGGTCGCGGCGAACGTCGCACCGACTCCGACGCCGGCCAGCGGTGGCTGAGCCGACCGGCGGGTACCCGCCGACTTCCGGGTCGAACCGCCCGCAGGGCGGTTGAACCGATCCGCGCGCGTACCCGTAGATGAACAGCAGCAGGTAACGTAATTGAAGTCGGGGCAACTGGCGGGTGTCCGCACCATGTCACGCGTCCCGCCCCCACCCCCCGACCCTGGAGCAGGCATGCCGGTGCAATCCCGCCGACGTCCCCCACGGCCCGCCTCGACGGTCCCGCCCTCGCGCGCGACCGCCGCGGTGGGGCCTGGCGCGCCGCTCGACGACTGGGCGGATGCCCCGAACGGCTCCGGCGGCAAGGGCAAGGGGAGCAAGGGCAAGGGGAGCAAGAGCGCCCGGCGCCGCAAGACTCCGCTCTGGGCTCGCCTCACGCTGGTCTTCGGCGCCGTACTCATGCTCTCCAGCGGGGTGGCCATCGTCGGCATGCAGGCCGTGATCGGCCAGGCGACCAGCACCATCCAGCAGGAGAACCTGCTCGGTGCGGCGAGCAAGTCCGACGCCGAGGGCGGCAAGGACCTCGACGGCCCGATCGACCTGCTGCTGCTCGGCATCGACGCGCGGGCCCGGCTGGACGCCGACAACGTCCGGGCCGACACCATCATCGTGCTGCACATCCCGGCCACCCACGACCAGGCGTACCTGCTCTCCATCCCGCGCGACACCGAGGTGCAGGTGCCGGCGTTCAAGACCAGCAAGTACGGCGGCGGCACGGCCAAGGCGACCGAGGCGTTCTACCACGGCGCGCAGAACGGCGGCGGGCTCAAGGGTGGTGCGCAGTTGATGGCGCTCACCGTCAACAAGCTGACCGGGATCAGCTTCGACGGTGCGGCGATCATCAACTTCAGCGGCTTCAAGAAGATCATCGACGCCCTCGGCACCATCCCGATGTGCGTGCGTCAGGAGGTCAAGTCGCACCACATGAAGATGGTCGACGGCAAGCCGATGTGGAACCACGAGGCCGACAAGGTCAGCGGGGTCAAGAAGCCGGTGGTGCACAAGAAGGGCTGCCGGCAGATGGAGGGCTGGGAGGCCCTGGACTACTCGCGGCAGCGCTACGGTCTCACCCACGGCGACTACGACCGGCAGCAGAACCAGCAGCAACTGATCAAGGCGATGGCCAAGAAGGCCATGAGCGACGGCGTGATGACCGACATCGGCAAGCTCAACCGGTTGATGAAGGCGGCCGGTGAGGCGCTCATCCTGGACACCGGCGGCACGCCGATCGCCAACTTCATCTTCACCATGCGTGGGGTGGCCGCCAACGACCTGGTGCTGCTGCGCACCAACGACGGCAACTTCGCCGGCAACGGCAACGGCCGGGAGACCCTCAAGCCGATCAGTCAACAGATGTTCACGGCGGTCAAGAACGACAGGTTGGACGAGTTCATCATCAACAATCCGACCGTGCTCGCCCCGAGCAAGTAGCCGGCGCGGGCTCCTCGCCAACGAAAATCCCAAAAGCCACTGGACGCTCAAACCGGGCCCCTAGCCTGGGTGAGAAAGCTTCACTCAGCCGGTCCGGGGAGGGGTCACGTTCACACCCAAGCGGGCGGTCCCGGGCCAACCCGGGCGGCCAGGACGCGTCTTCGGCGCCGGTCGTACCGGTGAACCGGAACTCGGGCGACACCCCCGGCACCGTCGCAGGGCGCCGGTCTGGGCGAAGGTGGCACTCGGACTCGGCCTGGTCCTGCTGCTGGTCTCCGGGGCCGGTGGCGCCGGCCTGCACATGCTGACCAACCGCTACGACAACAGCGTGGTCAAGCAACTGCTCCTCGACCCGGCCGCCCGGGGAAACCGCGGCGACGTCTCCGGCCCGCTCAACTACCTGCTGGTCGGCTCCGACGAGCGCCCCACCGCCGACCCCGGCGCCGACCAACGGTCGGACACCATCATGATCGCCCATCTGCCGGCCGGGCTGGACCGGGCCTACCTGATCTCGGTACCCCGGGACCTGCTCGTCGAGATCCCGCCGGCCCCCACCAGCGGCTGGCCCGGCGGCTCAGACAAAGTCAACTCGGCGTTCCAGTACGGCGGCGGTGGCCAGGGCGGCACCAGACTCCTCTCCGCCACCCTCAGCCGGCTCACCGGAATCCGGTTCGACGGCGCCGCCCTGGTCAACTTCGCCGGATTCCAGCGCGCCATCGACCTGCTGGGCGGGGTACGGATGTGCGTCGACACCCCGGTCCGGTCCATACACACCCGGCACGTCTTCGAGGCCGGCTGCCACCAGATGAGCGGCGCACAGGCGCTCGACTACGCCCGCCAGCGGTACGACCTGCCGAACGGCGACTTCGACCGGCAGCGGCACCAGCAGCAACTGCTCCGGGCGATGATGGACAAGGCCACCACCTCGGACATGCTGCGCAACCCGCTCCGGCTGGACCAGGTGATCCGGGCCATCGGTTCCTCGTTCACGGTCGACACCAACGGCGTACCGCTGGAGGATCTGATCTTCGCCCTGCGCCGGATCCGCTCCGACGCGCTGCGCGGCATCCAGCTCCCCTCGCACTCCGAGATGATCGACGAGGTCTCGTACGTCCTGATCGACGAGCCGGCGAACACCCTGTTCGACGCGATGCACGCCGCCGACCTGGACAACTGGGCACAGCAGCACCCGAAGTGGGTCAACCGGCTGTAGATTGCGGCGCGGTCCCGAGCAGGCTCTACCCTTGGTAACCGTGTTCGCAGCCAACATTCCCTCCGTGACCGCCGCCGAGGTACCCGCCGACGCCTACCTGCTCGACGTACGAGAGCCGGACGAGTGGGCGGCCGGGCACGCGCCCGACGCCCACCACCTGCCGATGATGGAGGTGCCCGCCCGGATGTCCGAGATCCCGACCGACGCCGACGTGGTGGTGGTCTGCCGGTCCGGCGGCCGCTCCGGCCAGGTGGTCGGCTACCTGATGAGCAACGGCTGGGACAACGTCCGCAACCTCGACGGTGGCATGCGCCAGTGGGCCGCCGCCGGCCGCCCGCTGGCCAGCGAGGACGGGCAGCCGGCCCGGGTCATCTAGCAGCCGGTCGGCAGCCATGACCGCGAGGAGTGAACCGGGTTCCCGAGCCGCGTGCCGCAGCGGACCGGAACTGCGGAGCCGTCCCCTGGTCTTCGCGCACCGGGGCTCCTCCGCGACGATGCCGGAGCACACCCTGGCGGCGTACCTCCAGGCGTTGGCCGAGGGCGCGGACGGGCTCGAGTGCGACGTACGGCTCAGCCGGGACGGGCACCTGGTCTGCGTACACGACCGGCGGCTGGAACGGACCAGCAACGGCCGGGGACCCGTCGGGGCGTACACCCTGGCCGAGCTGGAACGGCTCGACTACGGTTCGTGGCACCGCGCGGCCGCGCCCGACGACGACCTGCCGCCGGCCCCGGAGCGGACCCGGCTGCTCACCCTCGACGCCCTGCTCCGGGCGGTACGGGCCGCCGACCGCGAGGTCGAGTTGCTGATCGAGACGAAGCATCCCGCCCGGTACGGCTCGGGTGTCGAGCGCCGCCTGGTCGCGCTGCTGGACCGGCACGGGCTGGCCGACCCCCGGCCCGACGATCCGGTACGGGCCACCGTGATGTCCTTCTCCCCGCTGGCGGTACGCCAGATCCGCCGGCTGGCTCCCCGACTCTCGACGGTGCTGCTGCTGGAGCTGGCGCCTCCCGGGCTGCGCCGGGGGCGGCTGCCGTTCGGCGCCCGGATCGCCGGCCCGAGCCTCAAGCTGCTCCGCACCCGCCCGCAGCTCGTCCCGGCCCTGCACCGGGCGGGCAACCGGGTCTACGTCTGGACGGTGAACGACGCCCCCGAGCTGGACCTGGCCCTGGCCTGCGGGGTGGACGGCATCATCACCGACCGGCCCGCCATGGTCCTCGACCGGCTGAACCGCTGATCCGGACCACCGCCGGCCGTCGGGCGGACGTCGGTCGGCGCGGGCGGCGGAGGGCGGTACTGCCGAAAGACCCGCCGAACGGGCAGACTCGGAGCATGCCGGAACACCCCGATTACCCCTGCCTCGTCGCCGGCCACGCCGAGGTGCTGGGGATGCTGAACGCGGGCGAGGTGGGCCTTCCGGTGCTCAACCGGCTGTTGCAGGTCGCCGGTCGGGCGCTCCGGGCGCCCGGTGTCGCCTTCGTCGAGTTCGGCCCGAACGGCGGCCGGGTGGTCTCCGGCAACGGGGAGCTGGACTGGGCGGTCGGCCGGCCGATCCCCATCCTCGAGCAGCCGGCGGACGAGCTGCTCTGCGGTTCGGGAGTGCGCGCGATGGGCGTCGACGTCCTCCCGGCGGATCTGGCCGAGGAGCTGGACGGGCGCGGCCTGCGGCACATGCTCGCCGCACAGGTCGAGATCGGCGGGCTGACGATCGGCAACCTCTACGCCCTCTACCCGGACCCCGAGCGCCCCGACGACCCCGAACACCGCTCGGTGCTCGGCTTCCTGGCCGCCACCGCCGCGCACATGTACGGCGACCAGGCCGGCCTGCCGGTGCACGGCGACGGCACGGTGGTCGCGGCGCTGGCCGACGGGCTGGCGATCGTCACCCGGGACGGCACCGTCCAGCTCTGGAACCCGGCCGCCGAGAAGGTGACCGGGCTGCGCGCCGCCGAGCTGCTCGACCGGCCGCTGCCGTTTCCGGTGCCGCCGCCGGGGCAGGTGCTCGACCACCGGCTGCCGGACGGGCGGTGGCTCAAGATCACATCTGGTGACCTGCCGGGTACGGCGGCCTCCCGGGTGGTCACCTTCCGGGACAGCAGCGACCAGCACATCCGCGACCACGACCGGGACCTCTTCGTGGCGGTCACCAGCCACGAACTCCGTACCCCGGTCACGGTGATCAAGGGGTACGCCGACACGCTCGGCACGCACTGGGAGTCGCTCTCCGACTCGGACCGGCGGCAGGCGGCCGGCGTGATCGGCCAACGCGCCGGTGAACTGGCCCGACTGGTGGACCGGCTGCTCGCCACCACCAACGACGCCGGCTCGGTCGGCGGTGCCCCGCCGGTCCCCTTCGACCTGCTCGACGCGCTCCGGGCAGCCGCCGCCGACCTTCCCGCGGAGCTGCGCCACCGGCTGGTCACCCAGCTTCCGGAGAACCTCCCGAAGGCGCTCGGCGACCGGGCCAGCCTGGCGACGGTACTGACCGAGCTGACCACCAACGCCGGCAAGTACTCGCCGGACGGCTCGCCGGTGCTGCTCACCGCGGAGGCCGACCGGCGGACGGTGGCGTTCCGGGTGAGCGACCGGGGAATCGGGGTACGTCCGGAGCATGTCGAGCGCGCATTCGAACGGTTCTGGCAGGGGGAGTCCGGTGACCGGCGCCGCTATCCGGGCGCCGGCCTGGGCCTCTATCTCGTACGCCGGATCGTCGAGCGACAGAATGGCTGGGTTTCGCTCCGACCGCGCGACGGGGGCGGTACGGTCGCAGAGGTGCGGCTGCCCCGAGGCTGAATCGAGGTCGTCCGGCGGTGCCGTGCCCGGGTGGCCCGTCGAGGAGCCGTCTGGAGTCCGTCGGTCCGTCGAGGAGGCACCTGGAGTGGACCTTTTTCGACCTGAACCGCGCGGCGCTCACACACCGCGTCCGACCAGGCGGTCCGTCGGACAGCAGGGGGAGGTCGAAAAGGGTTCGTTGTCGAGCGTCTCGACCGAACGGTCGTGGTGCCTGCTGGTGCCGCAGCACGCCGAGGGTGCCCGTACCGCCCGGCACCGGCTCGGTGCCGAACTCGACGGTACGGTCCCGGCGGCTCTGCTCGGCGACGCCGAGATGGTGGCGGCCGAACTGCTCGGCAACGCCGTACGGCACGCCCCGCCGCTGCCCGGCGGGATGATCCGGCTGACCTGGCTGCTCCGCACCGGCCCGACCGCCCACGTCGTGGAGATCCGGGTGACCGACGGCGGCGCCACCGGCCCGCCCCGGGTCCGGCAGGTCGGACCGGACGCCACGGACGGTCGGGGCCTCTTCCTGGTGGCCGCGCTCGCCGCCGACTGGGGGGTGGAGCGCGACGGGCTGGGCCAGAGCGTCTGGGCGAGGCTGGTGCATCCGGTCCGGCAGACCCTCGCCGTCCGGTGACGTCGCGATGACCGCGCACCGTCGCCCGCCCCGCGGGTGACCCGCCGGTAGCGCCGCCGGGTGTCCGGGTCCGCTCGGTTACGCCTAGGCTGTCTCGCCGTGGGCAAGCGTCGAAAGAGTTCCCGGTCCGCCACGGCGGGCACCGGCGGGGAGAATCAGGTCGAGAAGCGGCGGAACAAGGTTCGGGACGTCTTCGTACCCCGTCCCTTCGAGGGGCTGACCGACGAGGTGGAGTGGATCGCCCTCCGTGAGCTGGTGCCGGCCGCCTCGGCCCCGCTGACCCTCGCACCTCACCTGGTCGAGGAGTACGGCGACCGCCCGGTCACCCTGGCCACCGTGCTGCCGATGGCCACACCCGCGATCACCAAGGCGGACGGCCGGATCATGATCGGTCTCCAGCGGCACGTGCAGTCCGGCGACGTCTCCCGGGACCTGGCCGAGGCGCTGCTCTGCGCGCTGCGTACCGAGCCCGGGGGTACGGTCTCGGTGCCGGCGCTGCCCGGTGAGGGTCCCCGGCTGCCGGACGTACTGGTCGACGGGCCGCTCGACATCACCCTGCACGACGGGTTCGAGTTCTGGCTCGACCCGGGTGCGGCCGACGACCCCAACGTCAAGGCGTCGCTGGAGCGTGCCGACGCCTCCATCTACCCGACGGTCCGGCTCGCGGCCGCGCCGGCCGCGTACTGGTGCCAGGTCACCGACAAGAGCCACGTCCGCTGGGTACTCCCCGACGACGAGGACGCCGCGCTGGACGCCCTCTCCCGGCTCTCCGCCGCCGGTGAGCTGCTACTCGGACCGCAGACCAGGTTCGCCGGGATGTTCCGGGCACACGGCCGGCTGGTACCCGTCTGGGACATCCCCCGCGACGCCGCGCCGGACTCCTGGGAGGCCCCGCTGGCGGACTTCGCGAAGCGGTACGCCGCCGCCCTCGCCGAGCCGGCCCCGCTGGACGCCGCCGGCCGTCGCGCCAAGCAGGGCCTGCTCGGCCGCCAACTGACGCTCCGCTAGCCCTCCGGCCCGCTCGTAGCCCTCCGGGGTCCACCCCCGCAGCCCTCTCCGGCGGCGGCTCGCGTTCGTCCCGCCGCGTCAGCATATGTTGACGGCCTATCGTCGTCAGCATATGCTGACGACATGTCCGCGCTCGCCGACCTCGACCGTGCCGCACACGGCAGCGACCCCGACGCCGCGCTGCGAGCGGTCGCCCGCCTTCGCCGCCTCGTCGAACAACTGGAGGCCGAACAGGTCGCGGCGGCCCGGCGGGCCGGCTGGTCCTGGCAGGACATCGCCGTCCGGCTCGGCGTCACCAAGCAGACCGTGCACCGGAAACACCACCGCGACCAGGAGGTCTGATGTTCCGAGGCGATCACCCCGACCTCCGCCGTACGCTGGCTCACGCCCTGGCCATGGCCCGGGCTCTCGACCATCCCCGGACCGGCAGCGAGCATCTCCTGCTCGCCCTCACCACAACGGGCGGCACCGTCGGCACCGTCCTCGGCCGGCACGGCGCCACGGAGCCGGCCATCCGGGACGCGGTACGCCGGGCCGCACCGCTCGGCGCCGGGGCCGCCGCCGACCGCGACACCCTGGCGCCGCTCGGCATCGAGCTGGACGGGCTCCTGTCCCGCCTGAGTCCGGCCGTCCTGGACCGGGCGACCGCACCCGAGCCGCTGCTGCCGCTCGGAGCCGCCGCCGCACGACGACGCTGTGCCCGGACGAGCCCGCCCCTCGGGCTCGACGCCCAGGCGGCCTACGAGGCGTCGCTCCGGCTCGCACTCGCCCGCCGGGACCGCGAACACCGGCCCGAACACCTCGCCCTCGCCCTCGTCGCCCTCGACCCCGGCGCGGGCTGGGTGCTACGCACCGTCGGGGTGCGGACCCCGGCCCTGCTCGCCGAGCTGGCCGACACCTTCCCGCCACCGCCACGCAACCCGCTGCTGCGCGCCGAACGCCGGATCGGCCAGCGGTCACGCGGGCACGACCTGGTCCGGCGGTACCAGCGCACGACCGGGCGTACGGTCACCTCGGGCGGCGCCGTCGCCACCCTGATCACCGGTTGACCCCGCACCCGCCCGCCAGCGTTCGGCGGGATCGGGCGATCAGTCGTGGTCCAGTGCCTCCGCCAGCTCGACCCCGTCCAGCCGCCCCAGGACCATCTCCTGGAACCGCGGGCACGCCTGGTAGTCCGGGTGCCGGCAGCGCAGTCCGTGCTCCAGCAGCGTCTGCGACAGCGTCAGCCGGGCGATCCGCTCCTGTACCTGGACCAACTGCTCACGCAGCAGCTCCCGCCGCCGCTCCCGGTCCGGGGCGGCGAACAGCTCCCGCAACTGCTCCAGGCTGAACCCGGCCTCCTTGCCGAGCAAGATCTCCGCCACCCGGGTCACGTGCACCGCGCCGTACGTCCGCCGGCCCGCCACCCGCCGCGCCGGTGACAGCAGACCCGCGTCCTCCCAGTGCCGGAGTACGTGCGTGGCCAGACCGAAGCGGGCCGCCAGCTCCCCGATCGAGTACTCCATCGACCATCCCACCGACCTCGGGTCCACCTGACGGGCTCAGCGTTGACTTCAGGTCCACCTGAAGTCGCACACTCGGGCGCATGCCAGAGACGCACACCGCCTACACGGACACCGAAAAGCTGATCCGCATGCTCGACGCCGCCGAGAACGCGCCCGACGCCGTCACGCTACGCGCCCGCAGCTACCAGTTGCTACGGCCGTACCCCGGCGCGACAGTGCTCGACGTCGGCTGCGGCGCCGGTCGTGCCGTCGTCGAACTCGCCCGCCAGGGCGCCCGCGCCATCGGCGTGGACCTCGATCCGGCGATGCTGGCCGCCGCCCGCGACCGGTTCCCGGACATCGACGTGCGCCTCGCCGACGCAGCCGTGCTGCCGGTGGAGGACGGGCAGGCCCACGGGTACCGGGCCGACAAGGTCTACCACATGCTGCCCGACCCGTCCGCCGCGCTGGCCGAGGCCCGCCGGGTCCTCGCCCCCGGCGGTCGCGTCGTGCTGCTCGGCCAGGACTGGGACACCCTGGTCGTCGACTCCGACCAGCCCGACCTGACCCGCCGCATCGTGCACGCCCGCGCCGACACCGTGCCACACCCGCGCATCGCCCGTGCCTACCGCAACCTGCTGCTCGACAGCGGTTTCCACGACGTCGAGGTCGAGGTGCACACCCTGGTGTTCACCGATGCCACGATGCGACCCATGCTCGCCGGCCATGCCGACGCCGCCCGGCAGACCGGTGCCGTCAGCGCCGAGCAGGCCGAGGCGTGGATCGCCGAGCAGACCCGCCGCGCCGCCACCGCCCGGCTGATGGTCGCCCTCCCGATCTTCGTCGCCGCCGCCACCCGCTAACTCCCCATCCGACGCGCCGGGCGGAAGCTCTCTAGGCACTACTTCGGGGAAGGAGCAGTCCCGCCCCGCAGCGGCTCCCGGACGAGCGGGCAGGACATGCAGCGGGGGCCGCCCCGGCCCGAGCCGAGTTCGGAGCCGGCGATCCGGATCACCTCGATGCCGGCGCGTTCCAGTTGGGCGTTGGTCTCCACGTTCCGCTCGTACGCGACACATAGCCGGGGCGACAGCGCCAGGGTGTTGTTGCCGTCGTCCCACTGCTCGCGTTCCGCCGTCACCGGGTCCAGGCCGGTGTCGATCACCCGGAGCGTGTCCAGGTCCATCGCGTCCGCCGCCGCCCGCAGGAACGGCGCCGGCCCGTCGAGCTGGAGATCGCCGTCGGTGCCGGCCACCACCGTGTACGCCGAGAGCGTGTCGGCGATGTTCGCGTACATGAGTATCGCGTCGACGTCGACCATCGTGCAGACGGTGTCCAGGTGCATGGTGGCGCGCTCCTGGGCGATCGGCACCACCAGGATGGTGTGCGCCAGGCGCGCGTCGAAGACCCGGCGGGCCAGCCGCTCCGCACCGGCCGGGGTGGTGCGCTCGCCGACCCCGACCGCCAGCACCCCGGGGGCGAGCAGCAGCACGTCGCCGCCCTCCAGATGTTCCAGGCCGGGCCCGTACACGAAGGAGGTGCCGGCGAACCGGGGGTGGTGCCGGTAGATCGCGTTGGTCAGGCTGGTCTCCCGGTCCCGGGCCGGCATGGCCAGGCTGGTCACCGCGACGTGGTCGCCGATCCAGGTCGAGGAGTCCCGGGTGAAGAGGAGGTTCGGCAGCGGGTCGATCACGAAGTCCAGCCGGTCCATCAGCCGGTAGACGAGGCCGCCGGCCCGATCGCCGCCGAGCCGCAGCTCCTCGTGGGCGAGGCCGGCGATCAGCACGTCGGCCAGCGCGGCCGGGTCGAGGTACGACAGGTGCTCCGCCACCCGCCGGCGCAGCGTGTCACCCAGACGGGGGTCGGCGAGGATCCGCTCGGTCATCTCGGACCGCGCGTCCGGCACGGCCAGCGTCTCGGCGAGTAGGTTTCCGATGTAGAGCACCTCGACGCCGCGCTCGGTCAGCGCGGCGGCGAACGCGTCGTGCTCCTCCTGCGCCCGCCCGACCCAGGGGATGGCGTCGAAGAGCAGCGAGTCGTTGTTCCGGGGCGTGAGTCGGGCGAGTTCAGGCCCGGGACGATGCAGAAGTACGGTGCCGAGCCGGCCGACCTCGCTGTCCACGAAATGGGTCATCCTCGCAGCGTAGGACAGCAGTTGGCACCATCCGGGAAAAAGGGCTTCGGATGAATGGGGCATTCATCCACACTCACTCCGGCGCTTCGACTTGCCGCTCCCTAGGTCTGGCCACGTACCGTAGTGAGGAGATAACTTCGAGGGACCTTTTGCCGGAGGTCACGATGACTGTCTTTTCTGCACGCTCAGCGGTTCCCGCCGCGCGGGCTCTCCCTCCCGCGCCGGTCAACCCACTTCCCACCCTGGAGGCCGTCCGGCCGACGCCGATGGACTGGGCCCGTCGACGCCGCGCGGAGCGGGACGCCCGCCGGATCGAGGCGGCCGGTGCGCGGGCACTGAGCCGGCTCGACCACCTCGGTCCATCGTGGCACGTGGTCGAGTGGCCGCGTACCGAGTTGACCGAGGCGAGCATGCTCGACCTGGACTACCGTTCCCGGGACGAGCGCGCCGGCTTCCTCGCGATCGGTCCCAGTGGCCTCTTCGCGGTCACCGTGGCCGACCACGGCCGGTCCCGGGTCCTGATCGCCGGGGACGTCGTGCAGATCAACGGCAAGCGACCGGCGTACGTGTCGGAGGCGCGGCGGGACGCCAAGCGGGCCGCCAAGGCGCTCTCCAACGCGGTCGGCCTGACCATCCCGGTCACCCCGGTACTGACCTTCGTCGGCTCCGGGGTGATCAGCGTTTACGGACTGCCCAAGGAGTGCCTGGTGGCGACCCACCGGGAACTCGACCGGCTGCTCGTCGCGGGCGGCAACCGGATCAGCGCCGCCACCGCGGAGAAGCTGTCCCGGGTCGCCCAGTCCCCCGCCACCTGGCTGAACGCGCCGTACCGCTCGGCGGCGGACTACCGGTGGTACGAGGAGGGCCGAACGGCCGCTGACAAGCACGCCGGTCGCCGGTAGCGTCACCAGCCGACGCCACCCGTCGGGGCGGCGCCCCGTCGCCGCCCGATCGGGCGCGCGGAGTGGGCCGTGCCGACGGGGGTCTGCGGGATGCCCAACCGGCTGGCGATCACGGGGGTCGCGGCCCCGGTAACGACCGGCTAGCGTGGGGCATGGTGTGGCAAATAGGAGGCGCGGTGGCCCACGTCGAACTCTCGATCTCGGAGGCGTTCCCGACGCCGGCGACCCCGTCGCTGGGACACGGGTCCACCGGCTTCGACGACGCCGACGGGCGAGGTCACCTCGACGGGCTGACCCGCTGGTCCGAGACGGTCTCGACGGCCGCCGAGCCGTGCCTGCTGATCGACCGGGAGACCACCATCGCGGCCGTCTCGCCGTCCTGCTGCCGACTGCTCGGCCTCGGTACCCCGCTCGACGCGCTCGGCCTGCCGCTGCTCGGCAGCGAGCTGCGGCTGCTCGACTTCACCGCCGCCCGGGGTGAGCTGACCGAGCAGGAGGTCGAGAAGATCCCTCCGCTGCTCGCCCTGCACTCCGGCCGGCTCGCCCGGGGCCTGCTCCGGGTGCGCTGCGCCGAGGCCGAGGGGCCGGAGGCCACCACCGTGGACGCGATCGCCACCCCGATCCTCACCGACGGCCGGGTCGCCGGCTCGCTCACCTTCTTCGCCGAGGTGTGACCAGCGCCGCACCACGGCTACGCGGACCAGCCTCGGCAGGTGCGCCGGCCGGGGGCGGATCGCGAGGAGCGCAGCCGGTCACCCGGCGGACAGCTCCGCGAGACGTACCGGTCACCCGGGCGACTCCGGGCAGGTGACGCGCGTCGCGATCGGGCCTTCCGGCGGGCGGCGGTGTTGGGCCGGCGGCGTACCCACCGTAAGGTCTCCTCATGCTGGACATCGCCCTGCTGCCGGAGGAGTACGCCGTGTGCCGGCTGCCCGCCGGTTCGACGGTGCCGGCCGGCCTGCTGAGCCCTCCGGCGGACTCCGGCGTCCTGTCGGTGACCCGGAGCGGCGACGAACTGTCGATCATCTGCCGGGCCGACCAGGTCCCGGCCGACGCCACCGTCGAGACCCCCTGGCGCTGTCTCCGGGTGGCCGGCCCACTAGACCTGGCGCTGACCGGGATCCTCGCCTCCCTGGTCGTCCCGCTCGCCGACGCCCGGGTCAACATCGTGGCGTTCTCGACGTTCGACACGGACTATCTGCTGGTCCCCTCGGTACGGCTCGTCGAGGCGCTCGCCGCGCTGCGGCAGTACGGACACCGGATCACCACCTGAGGGGTGGTCGATCATGCCGACGCCCTACCATTGGCGGGGCCATCCGCCACACCACCCACGGCAGCCGCCTATGCCCGAGGAGCCGGCCGTGCCCCGTCTCCCGTCGTCCGACCCGACCGCGGGCCGACTCCGCGCCGTCGGCGCCCTGCTCGGTTGCCTGGCCCTGACCGGCTGTCTCGCCCTGACAGCCTGCGGCGTGCCGCCCGAACTCCAGGAGCCCCGGGCCACCCCCACCCGGGCCACCCCGACCCCGACGGTCGGGCCCACCGGGACGCCCACGCCCGCGCCGAGCCTGTCGCCGACACCGGCACCGAGTCCCACCGCCCTGGTCGCCTGCCCGGCCGGCCGGCCGAGCCGGGACCAGGTGACCGCGCTGCTGCGCCGTACCGCCAATCTGCCCCGGTCCGGCCGGGTCACCTTCCAGACCGGGCCGCTCTGCGTGCAGGACTGGCAGTACAGCGTCGTGACGGTGGCGGACCGGGAGCCGTTGCAGGCGGTGACCCGGGGCCGCCCCGGCAACCTGCGGCTGGTCACCGCCGGCACCGACGTCTGCACCATCACGGTCCGGGCCGAGGCGCCGCCGGCACTCCGGACGGCGGTGTGTGACGCACCCCCGCCGCTCTTCGGCGGTTTGTAGGCTGACGACATGCCCGGAACACCGCCGACCCACTTCGTCTACCTGGGGCCCGAGGGGACCTTCGCCGAGCAGGCGCTGCGGACCATCCCGGCCGCCGAACGCGGCACCCGTACCCCGGCGCGCAGCGTCCCGGAGGCGCTGGACGCGGTCCGGGCCGGTGACGCCGACGCCGCACTGGTGCCGCTGGAGAACTCCATCGGCGGCACGGTGGCGGTGACCCTCGACGAGATGGTCGACGGCGAGCCGCTGGTGATCACGCGTGAGGTGGTGCTGCCGGTCGAGTTCGTCCTCGCGGCGCCGCCGGGCCGGACCCTCGCCGAGGTGCGGACCGTGGCGGCCCATCCGCAGGCCTCCACCCAGTGCCGACGCTGGCTCCGCGAGCACCTGCCGGACGCCGTCGTGGTGGACGTGCTCTCCAACGCCGCGGCGGCGCTCGCCGCGGTCGACGGTGAACAGGACGCCGCGATCTGCGCGCCGATCGGCGCCACCCGGCAGCGGTTGGCCGTGCTCGCCGACAAGATCGCCGACCATGACGACGCGGTGACCCGGTTCGTGCTGCTCAGCCGGCCGGGGCCACCGCCGCCCCGGACCGGTGACGACCTGACCTCGCTCGCCGTCTACATCGCGCACGACCGGGTCGGCGCGCTGCTCGCCGTGCTTATGGAGTTGGCGGTACGCGGGGTCAACCTGACCCGGATCGAGTCCCGGCCCACCGGTGAGGCGCTCGGCCGCTACGCGTTCTTCCTCGACTGCACCGGGCACGTCGCCGACGACCGGGTCGGCGAGGCGCTTCAGGGGCTGCGCCGGATCTGTGCCGAGGTGCGTTTCCTGGGGTCGTACCCGAGGCATCGCGGGACCACGGCGGTGGCCGACCGGCCGGTCCCGGCGCCGGCCGGGCTCTCCGACGTCGACTACGCCGACGCGGCGGCCTGGCTCACCCGGCTGCGGGCCGGCGAACTCAGCTGAGCCGCCGGCGGCGGCATCCGGCGGAGCGAAAGCATCGCCTGAGGCACCGTACTCATTTACACTCGTCGATGGACACCCCTGGTTCACCAGCGGTTCATGATCGGCCGCCGGTGCTTGAGGCCCCCACCTCGCCTCGGTCCAGCCTCCGTCCCCGACAGACAGGACCGCTCATGAAATCCGCGGTACTCCGGACCACCCTCACCGGCGGGCTCACCACCGCCCTGCTGGCTGGCCCGCTCGCCGTCGCGGCCGTCGCCGCCCCGACCGCCACGATCACCCTCACCGGATCCGGCGCCAGCGTCTCGGGCAGCAACGTCACCGTCTCCGGCAGCGCCGTCACCATCACGGCCCCCGGCTCCTACCAGATCAGCGGCACACTGAACGACGGCTACGTCAACGTGGAGAGCGCCGCCACCGGAAACGTCGAACTCATCCTCAGCGGCGCCACCATCACCAACTCCAGATCCGCCCCGCTCTACGTCACCAACGCCAGCACGGTCACCCTCACGCTGGCCGCCGGGACCAGCAACCGACTCACCGACGCGTCCACCTACACCAACACCGGCGAGCCGGACGCGGCGCTGTTCAGCACGGCCGGCCTGACCATCGGCGGCCCCGGATCACTGGACGTACGCGCCAACTACGCGGACGGGATCGTCAGCAAGGACGATCTGGTGATCAACTCCGGCACCATCACGGTGAACTCGGTGGACGACGCCATCCGGGGCAAGGACTCGCTCACCGTCAACGGCGGCACCATCAACGTGACGTCGAGCGGCGGCGACGGGCTCAAGTCCAACGACACCGAGGCCGACAAGGGCATCGTCACCATCACCAACGGCGCCATCACCGCCGCCGTCGCCGACGACGCCATCAAGGGCGAGAACGCGGTGAACATCTCCGGCGGCACCCTCAACGTGACCCGGTCGTACGAGGCGGTCGAAGGACTGCGGACGACGATCAGCGGCGGCACCATCAACGCCGTGGCGAGCGACGACGCGATCAACGCCGTCGAAGAGGGCCTGGGCGACTTCGTCCCCTCCACGATCGCGTTCGTCCGGGTAACCGGCGGCACGGTCGTGGTCACCGGCGGAACCGACGGCTTCGACTCCAACGGCGAGCTGACCTTCGCCGGCGGCACGGTGGTGGCCAACGGCTCCAGCACCATCGGTGGCGGTGAGGGCGCGTTCGACGCCGACGGGCCGATAACCTTCACCGCCGGTACGGTGGTGGGCGCCGGCCTGACCTCGCTGGCCGTGTTCCGGGCGGTGCCGAACACCGGTCAGGGCTGGGTGGCTCCCCGGTTCAACACCACCCTCGCCGCCAACACCATCGTGCACGTCGTCTCCGGCAGCACCGTGCTGGCCTCGTTCCGGTCGTCGCGGACCTTCCGGGAGGTCGTCTTCTCGTCGAACCGGATCACCAACGGTCAGCAGTACGACGTCTACACCGGGGGCAGCGTGAGCGGCACCGGCATCGGCGGCTACTACGCCAGCGGCAGCATCAGCGGCGCGACCCGGGTGTTGACCGGTGTCACCGCCGGGCGGTACGGCCGGTTCTGACCCCTCCGACGCGGGCCGGAGGCGCCCGGACGAGGCGCCTCCGGCACCCGGTCAGTCCAACAACTGGTTGAGCAGTCCGCCGCCGCCACCGCCCTGCTCCTGGCGGCCCATGCCCTGGACCGGCGGCTCCTCCGACGGCTGGACGATCACGAAGCCCTGTCCGGCGAAACTCATCGTGAACGCCTCACCGGTACGCCGGCCGAGCAGCGTGCCGAGGCCGAGCTGCTCGGCCCGGTGGTAGCCGGTCTGCAGGCTCGCCGACCAGGCGACCGCGGCCTGCGGGTCGACGTACGTCGGTGCGTCCACGTTGAGCACCACCGGGGTGCCCTTGGTGGTGATCGCGATCCGGCCGGAGCCGGTGAAGACGCAGTTGAACAGGCCGGACGACGACATCATGCCGGCGCCGCCGACCATCTTGATGTCGTATTGCAGGGTGGAGTCGAAGGCGAGCACGCTGGAGCCGTTGATCGACAACGCGTCGCCGTGCTCCAGGTCGATGATGTGCACGTCCGCCGCGTAGTCGGCGAGGAAGACGTCACCCCGTCCGCTGATCTTCATCAACGGGACACCCTCGCCGGTCAGCTTCTGCTTGAGAAACTTGCCGAGCCCGCCCGAGCCCAACGCCTGGAACTGCACCTGCCCCTGGTACGCGACCATGGACCCGACCCGGGCCATCGCCTCGCCGTTGAGTTCGATCTTCAGCATCTTGGAGTTCTGCAGCCGCATGCCGGGCTGGTGTGACTCCTTCTCCAGGTTCTCTGCCGAGAACAGCGAGCTGCGCATCACGTTCCTCCTGACGGGTGGAGGACCGAGGGTAGGCAACCGGCGCAACCGGGCCGCTGCCGGGGTCACCGTTCCCGCTGGTCAGACCCGGCGCAGCCGGCGAGGCCGGCCGGGACGGTGGGTCAGGCCCAGCCGAGGTCGTGCAGCCGGTCGTCGTCGATGCCGAAGTGGTGGGCGATCTCGTGCACGACCGTGATCGCGACCTCGTCGACGACGTCGTCCTCGTTGTCGCAGATCCGCAGGATCGGCCGGCGGTAGATGAAGATCCGGTCCGGCAGCACGCCCGCGTAGTCCCAGCCCCGGCTGGTCAGCGCGTGGCCCTCGTAGAGGCCGAGGAGTTCCGGGCCGTCCTCCGGCGAGTCGTCCTCCACCAGGATGACGACGTTGCTCATCAGGTTGAGCAGTTCCTCCGGCACCTCGTCGAGGGCCTCGGCGACCAGTTCCTCAAAACGCTCGCGGCTCATCTCGACCGGCACCGCCCAATTGTGCCGCACCCGCGCCGCGACGATCAGGCCACCGGCGCCGACGATCGCGATGATCAGGGCCGACGGGCGCCGCGCTCGGCGACGTACCGGAGCTGCGCCCTGACCACCGCGACCGGAGACGGTTGGGAGGTCCCGCCAGGATCAGGCGGAGAGGCGGGCGTTGAGCGAGATCTCGGCCCCGGGCGAGAGCAGCCGGGAGATCGGGCAGCCAGCCTTGGCGGCCTCGGCGAGCTTGTTGAACTCGGCCTCGTCGATCCCCGGCACGTCGCCGACGGTGTCCAGGTCGATCCGGGTCACCGTCATCCCCGCGTCGGTCTTGTCGAGATGCACCTTGGCGGTGGTCTCGACCGAGGTCGGCGTGAACCCGGCGTCGGCCAGGGCCTTGGAGAAGGCCATCGAGTAGCAACCGGCGTGCGCGGCCCCGATCAGCTCCTCCGGGTTGGTGCCCTCGCCCTCCTCGAAGCGGGACTTGAACGAGTAGTTCCCCTGCAACCCGCCCTTGCCGGTGCGGATGTTGCCGGAACCTTCGGTGAGATTGCCCTGCCAGCGGGCGGATGCGGTGCGGATAGGCATGGTGCCGACGCTAGCTCATGGCGACCGGCGGCGCGACGACCCGGCCAAGACGCGGAACCACCGCGACCGCGGTACGGGTCCGGCGCGCGGGTGCTGTGCCATCATCGATCCAGGAGCCCGCCGTGGAAGGGGTCAGCGATGCCCGACGACGTCTCCATCCCCCGCCAGGACCCGCCGGACGCCCGTCGGGCCAGCGGCCGGGAGGAGCCGGAGCGGTCGGGCGACGAGGTGGAAACCACACCGGACGGTGCCAGCATCGTGTCGTGGGGCGACCGCCCGCGCACCGGCGGACGGGCCGGGCTCGCCCTGCACCGGCTCGGCCGGGACAGCCGGCTGGTGACGGTGATCGGTGCCGCCGGAGCGGCGGCCGTCTTCGCCTCGCTGATCGGCGACTGGGCGGTCACCAGCATGACGGTCGAGGGGGCCGAGAACGCGGTCGCGCTGGGCAGCGGGGTGGCGGACATGTCGGCGTTCGGCACGGCGTACCTGGTCGGGGTCTTCGGCGTACTCGGCTGTCTGGCGCTGGTCTTCTTCGGTTCGCCCGGGGTACGCCACAACGCCCGGGTCGTCGGGCTGGCCGTGGCCGGGGCGGTGCTCGGAGTGCTGCTCGCCACCACCGGCTCGCTCGACACCCTGGCCGACCGCTGGCAGATGTACGGCCAACTGGACGGGATGGTCATCGAGTACGGCCAGGGTCTGGTGCTGGCGTACGTCGGTGTCGGCGGGCTCGGGCTGGCCCTGCTGCTCGCCGGGCGTTTCGTCCGGCGCGGCACGGTCGACCCGGCGCCGGTGGCCGGGCCGGGTGCCCCGGCCGGGCAGGCCCTGCCGGCGGAGGAGTCCGACTGGCCGTGGCGCCGCCCCCGCACGGCCGGCCCGCCGGAACTGCCCGACGATGACGACGGCCGGCCGCCGCCGATCGACCTGACGGTGACCCCGACCAAGCCGTTCGCGTCCTGAGCAGGCCCTCGACCGCCGGGCCGGGCGGTCGGGACCACCACCGTCCGGGCCGGGCGGGCGTATCTCGATACACCTGGGCGGCCGCGCACCGGTAGGCTCGGTTCCCGTGATTGACCTGCGTCTGCTCCGCGACGATCCGGATACCGTACGTGCCAGCCAGCGTGCCCGTGGCGAGTCCGAGTCCGCGGTCGACGACCTGCTCCGGGCCGACGAGGAGCGGCGGGCCGCGGTCGGGCGCTTCGAGGCGCTGCGGGCCGAGCAGAAGCAGCTCGGCAAGCGGATGCCGAAGGCCGACCCGGCGGAGAAGGCCGGGCTGCTCGCCCGGACCAAGGAACTCTCCGCCGAGGTGAAGGCGGCCGAGGCGGCGGTCGGTGCGGCCGAGGCGGCGCTGCGCCAGGCACAGTACGCGATCCCGAACGTGGTCGAGGAGGGCACTCCGCCCGGCGGCGAGGACGACTTCGTGGTGCTCCGCGAGGTCGGCACCCGGCCCGAGATCGAGAACCCGCGCGACCACCTGGAGCTGGGCGAGGCGCTGCGGGCGATCGACGTCGAGCGCGGGGCGAAGACCTCCGGCAGCCGGTTCTACTACCTGACCGGGGTGGGCGCGCTGCTCCAGCTCGGCCTGCTGCAACTCGCCGTCGCCCAGGCCGTGGAGTACGGCTTCACCCCGACCGTCACCCCGTCGCTGGTCAAGCCGGAGGCGATGGAGGGGACCGGGTTCCTCGGCTCGCACGCCAGCGAGGTCTACCGGCTGGAGGCCGACGACCTGTTCCTGGTCGGCACCAGCGAGGTGCCGCTGGCCGCGTACCACTCGGGGGAGATCCTGGACCTGGCCGAGCCGGTCCGGTACGCCGGCTGGTCGTCCTGCTACCGCCGCGAGGCCGGGTCGTACGGCCGGGACACCCGGGGCATCATCCGGGTGCACCAGTTCGACAAGGTCGAGATGTTCTCCTACTGCCGCCCGGAGGAGGCGCACGCCGAGCACCTCAGGCTGCTGGCCTGGGAGGAGGAGATGCTGGCCAAGGTCGAACTCCCCTACCGGGTGCTCGACGTGGCAGCGGGCGACCTGGGCAGCAGCGCGGCCCGGAAGTACGACTGCGAGGCGTGGCTGCCGTCGCAGGGCCGCTACCTGGAGCTGACCTCCACCTCCAACTGCACCACCTTCCAGGCCCGGCGGCTGAACGTGCGATACCGGGACGATCAGGGCCGGCCGCAGATGGCGGCGACCCTGAACGGCACCCTGGCCACCACCCGCTGGCTGGTGCCGATCCTGGAAAACCACCAGCAACCGGACGGCTCGGTACGGGTTCCCAAGGCCCTCCAGCCGTACCTCGGCGGCCGGGACGTGCTCGAACCGAAGTGATCCCCTCTTGGTGAAGAGCACTTCACACAAAAGTCATGGAGCGACCTCGGAAGGTGAGATACGGTTGCTGCCCCGTCACCGCCGGCCACGGCCGGCAGTGACCGGATCCGGCAGTCTTGCCGAGCGCGGCGGGTGGCGGGGTGGAGGAGGAGCCATGCCCCGACCCGGGTTGCCGAAGCTGATCGCCACCGACCTCGACGGCACACTGGTGCGCACCGACGAGACCGTCTCGGCGTACACCCACGAGGTGCTGGACCGGGTCCGGGCCGCCGGCATTCCGGTGGTCGGTGCCACCGGACGCGGCCCCAGGCTGGCCGAACTCACCCGCAACGACATCCGGGCCGCCGACTTCCTGGTGATGGCCGGCGGCGGCCGGGTGGTCGACCAGACCGACCCGGCCGGGCCGGTGGTCCTCCGGGACGAGCGGCTGCCCGGTGCGACCCTGACCGAGCTGCTCCGGCTGCTGGAAGCCGAGGTCGGCCCGCTGACCGTGATGGTCGAGGCGCTGGACGCCCCCGGCTCCCCGCTCTGGGGTGACTTCGACGCGACCTGGCCCTACCAGGACCGGTTCGAGGCGCGGCCCCGGATCGACTGCCTGGAGGGCGACGTGATCAAGGCGTTCGCCCGGACCCCCGACCACGACGTGGACACCCTGCTCGAAACGGCTCGCCGGGTCGTACCGGCGGAGCTGGCCTCGATCACCCAGGCCGGCCTCGGCTTCATCGAGATCTGCCCGCCCGGGGTGGACAAGGCGACCGGGTTGGCGGTGGTGGCCCAGACCCTCGGCGTCGACCCGGCCGAGGTGCTGGTCTTCGGGGACATGCCCAACGACCTGCCGATGTTCGAGTGGGCCGGCTGGGCCCGGGTCGCCGTCTCCAACGCCCACCCGACGGTACGCCGGGCCGCCGACGAGGTGACGCTGCGCAACGACGACGACGGGGTGGCGGTCTACCTCGATCGGCTACTCTCGCGTTGATGGGACGACTACCCCGGCTGGTGGCCACGGATCTCGACGGCACGCTGCTCCGGGCGGACCAGACGGTCAGCCCGCGTACGGTCGAGGCGATCTCACGGATCTCCGCCGAGGGCACCGGCGTGGTGCTGGTGACCGGCCGCCCGATCCGCTGGCTCCCCCGCGTCTACGAGCAACTGGGCCAGCCGCTGCCGACGGTCTGCGCCAACGGCGCCGTGGTGTACGACCCGGTCACCGACCAGGTGCTCCGGGCCGATCCACTCGCGCCCGACCTGCTCGCCGAGGTGGTCCAGCGGCTCCGCGCCGAGGTGCCCGGGGTGAGCTTCGCGGTCGAGGTGACCGACGGCCGCGAGTTCCGGCACGAGGTGGACTATCCGCTGCGCTGGGACCGGGGCTACCCCGACATCCGGATGATCGAGTCTCCGGCCGACCTGCACGCCCTCCCGGCGGTGAAACTGCTGGCCAGGGCCGGCGCCCAGGACCCGGACGTCTTCGTCAAGGTGGTGGCCGGGGCGCTGGCCGGGCTCGCCGAGGCGACCCACTCGTCGTACAGCGGGCTGATCGAGATCTCGGCGGCCGGGGTGACCAAGGCGGCCGGGCTGGCCTGGTACTGCACCCGGCACGGGGTGGACGCGGCCGACGTGGTCGCCTTCGGGGACATGCCGAACGACGTACCGATGCTCACCTGGGTCGGCCGGGCGGTGGCGGTGGCGAACGCGCATCCGGCCGTACTGGAGATTGCCGGTGAGGTGACGACGAGCAACGAGGAGGACGGGGTGGCGGCGTACCTGGAGTCGCTGCTCGACTCCGGCCAGCCGGACGGCGGCGACGCCGCCGGACCGGCCGGGCAGTCCCCGGACCGGATCGCCGGCTCGGCCTGACCGAGCGCGCCCGGTTGCCGCCCGGCCGGGCTGTTCTCGCCCGGCCGGGCACGGTCGGTGCCGGGAAGTTACAGGTACTGTCCGGGGCCGGGGCCCTCGCCGGGCTGCCCGGCGTTGCCGCCCGGCATCCCCGGAATCACGCCGCCGGGGCCCATCGGCAGCGCCGGACGACCGCCGGAACGCATCTGCTCCAACTGCATCCGGGCCGCCATCTGCTGGGCGACCAGTGCCGCCTGGATGCCGTGGAAGAGACCTTCCAGCCAGCCGACCAGCTGGGCCTGGGCGATCCGCAGCTCCGCTTCGCTCGGCGCGGCGTCCTCGCCGAACGGCAGGGAGAGCCGCTCCAGCTCCTCCCGCAGTTCCGGGGCGAGCCCGTCCTCCAGCTCGACGATCGACCGCTGGTGGATCTCCCGCAGCCGGTGCCGGCTGGCGTCGTCGAGCGGTGCGGCCTTGACCTCCTCCAGCAACTGCTTGATCATGCTGCCGATCCGCATCACCTTCGCCGGCTGCTCGATCAACCGCGCCGGGTCCTCGCCAGGCGTCTCGCCGTCGGTCGGCACGGTGCCGACCGGGCGCCCGTCCGGGCCGACCACCAGCACGGCGCCGCCGGGGCGCTTCTCCGCCGGAGCCGAGTCGTCGTTCTCTTCCTGGGAACGTGGCACGTGGGTCATGCCCACCATCTTCCCGCAACCACCCCGACCGACACGCGCCCCCCACCCTCGGCCACCGCGCCACACCGGCCCCTCGGGAGGTGCGGCGACACCGGCACCCGTACGGTCGGCACCATGACCGAGGACGGCAGCGCCACGCCATCCGCCGACCCCCGGGAGGTGCTCGGGCGGCCGGCGCCGCCGCCGGACCTGCGACTGCGGTACGGCGCCGATCCCGAGCACGTCGCCGACCTGCGCCTGCCCGCCGCGCCGACCGGTCCGGCCCGGCCACTGGTGGTGGTCGTGCACGGCGGCTTCTGGCGGGCCGAGTACGACCGCCGGCACACCGGACCGCTCGCGGCGGACCTGGCCGGCCGGGGCTACCCGGTGGCCCAGTTGGAGTACCGCCGGACGGGGCAGCCGGGCGGCGGCTGGCCCGGCACCCTCGACGACGTCGCGGCCGGGATCGCCGCGCTCCCCGGGCTGGTCGGGGCCGTGCTGCCGGCCGGCGGGACGGCACCCGGCCCACCGATCCTGCTCGGGCACTCCGCCGGGGGCCACCTCGCGCTCTGGGCGGCGCTGCACGCCCCGGAGCGGGTACGCGGAGTGCTTGCCCTGGCCCCGGTGCTGGACCTCGCGGAGGCGTACCGGCTCGACCTGGACGGTGGCGCGGTGGCCGCGCTGCTCGGCGGCGGTCCCGAGGAGGTCCCGGAGCGTTACGCGGCCGCGGACCCGGCCCGCTCGGCGGCACCCCCGGTCCGGATCTCGATCGTGCACGGAACCCTGGACCGGCAGGTACCGGTGGCGGCGACCCGCCGGTACGCTGCCGGGGCGCACGACGCCGACCTGCGGTTCGTCGAGTTGCCCGAGTGCGAGCATTTCGGGTTGATCGACCCGTTGTCCCGCGCGTGGCCAGCGGTGCTGGCCGAGTTACATTGGCTAGCTGGAAGATCAGGCGGCATTGACGCGGCATCCCGTTCCCGGTAGAACCCCGGGAGGGTTGCGCACCCCAAGGCCGCCCGGGAGGGATCCGTGTCGCAGATGGACCGCAGACGAGCGCTCAAGCTGCTGGGCTCGCTCGGCGCGCTCGGCGCCACCGGGCTGGCCGCCGCGTGCGGCCGGGACGACGGACTGGAGACCGAGGAGCCACTCAGCGACGAACCGGTACGGATCGGCATGATCACCGCGCAGTCGGGCGTGTACCGGCCGATCGGCGACGAGATGCTCCGGGGCTTCCAGCTCTATCTCGACCTGAACGACCAGCGGCTCGGCGGTCATCCGGTCGACCTGGTCGTCGCCGACGAGGGCGAGACCCCCGAGTCCGGCCGGGCCGCGCTGGACCAACTGGTCAAGCAGCGGGTGCTGGCGCTCACCGGAGTGGTCAACTCGGCGGTGATAACCGGCCTGCGGGACGCCGTGGAGCAGGCGAAGATCCCACTGATCAGCTCCAACGCCTCCCCGTCGACGTTGCAGAGCGTGGTCTACATCTGGCGTACCTCGTACATCAACGACGAGCCCGGGCGGGCACTGGCGCCGTACGTCAAGAGCAAGGTCGGGGCGAACGGCCAGGTGGCGATCATCGCCCCGGACTACGACGCGGGCCGCGACTCGGTGCAGGGCTTCCGGCAGAGCTTCGGCGAGTCCGACGCGCGGATCTCCGCCCCGGTGATCTGGACGAAGTACTTCCCGGGCAAGCCGGATCGGAACGGCTTCGCCCCGTACATCGAGCAGCTGATCGACCGCGACCCGGAGGCGATCTACTGTTTCTTCTCCGGCGAGTCGGCCATCGAGTTCCTCAAGAAGCTGCGCCTGGCCGGCTACCGCAAGCTGATCTACGGTCCGGGTTTCCTGACCGAGGGGGCGGTGCTGGAGAATCTCCGGAGGCCGGAGGCCGAGGGGATCGTGACCTCCCTCAACTACTCCGCCGACCTCAACAACGCGGCCAACCGGCGGTTCGCCTCCGCCTTCCGCAAGGCGCACGGCTCGACCCCGACCACCTACGCGATGGCCTCGTACGACGCCGCGCAGGTGCTGGACAAGGGGATCCGGATCGCCGGTGGGAATCTCACCCCGTTGCAGCTCAACCTGGCGCTGGGCCGGATCGGACAGATCGACAGCCCGCGTGGCCCATGGCAGTTCAACCAGCCGCGTACGCCGCAGCAGAAGTGGTATCTGCGCCAGGTGAAGCCGGACGGCCAGGTGCTCTCCAACGTACTGATCAGCGAGCTGGCGACGCTGGGCTGAGCCGTCCGGCCGGGCGTGCGGCGGGGGCGGGGTCGGCTCAGGCGCGGAGTTCGGCGACGCAGCACTTGACGCTGCCGCCGCCCTTCTTCAGCTCGGCGAGTTCGACCGGGACCGGCAGGTAGCCGGCGGCGGCGACCTTGGCGGCCATCCCGCTGGCCTCGCCGTTGAGCACCACGTGCCGGCCGTCGCTGACCAGGTTCAGCCCGAACGCGAAGGCGTCGACCTCGTCGGCCCGGACCGCGTCCGGGAAGAGCTGGGCGAGTACCCGCTGGGCGGAGACCGAGAACGCCTCCGGGAAGTACGCGATGTTGCCGTCGTCGAGCGGGGCCAGCGCGGTGTCGAGGTGGTAGAAGCGCGGGTCGACCAGGCGCAGCGAGACGACGGGTCGGCCGAGTACCTCCTGCGCCTCGGCGTGCGCGGCCGACTCGGTCCGGAAGCCGTACCCGGCGAGGATCAGCCCGCCGTGCGCCTCCGGCAGGTAGGTGAAGTCGCCCTCACCCTCGTTGATCTCGGCGGGCGCCACGAACCGGGCTCCCCGCGCCTCGTGGAACGTCCGGTGCGCGTCGGCCTCGGCGGCCCGCTGCGGGTGCCGGAACCGGGCGCCGTAGACGGTGCCGTCGACCTCGAAGGCGCCGTTGGCCGCGTAGACCATGTCCGGCAGGCCGGGTTCGGGGCCGAGTTCGTGCACGGTGTGACCGAGGCCGAGCAGTGTCTCCCGCAACCCGTGCCACTGCTTGACCGCCAACTCCCGGTCGACCGGGGTGGCGGTGTCCATCCACGGGTTGATCGCGTACTCCACGGTGAAGTACTCCGGCGGACACATGAGATATGTCCGCTTTCTTGGGATCCTCGGCTGGTTCACGGATCCAAGGGTAGGTACGGTACAGCTTTACTAACAGCCAGATGTGTTGCCTGGGAGAGGCGGAACGTTGCAGATCGACGGCGTGGACCAGAGAATCATTGCGTCGCTCGTCGCCGACGCCCGAGCCTCGTACGCGGAGATCGGGTCCCGGGTCTCGCTCTCCGCACCGGCGGTGAAGCGGCGGGTCGACCGGTTGCGGGCGGCCGGCGTGATCAGGGGATTCACCACCGTGATCGACCCGGCGGCGGTCGGCTGGAGCACCGAGGCGTTCGTGGAGCTCTTCTGCACCGGGCGGACCACCCCGACCCAGATCACGGTGGCGACCCGGCGGCATCCCGAGGTGGTCGCCGCCTACACCGTCTCGGGCGAGGCCGACGCGCTCGTCCATCTCCGGGCGGCCGACATCGCGCACCTGGAACAGGCCCTCGAACGGCTCCGGGCCGAGCCTTTCGTCACCTCGACCCGGAGCATGATCGTGCTGTCCCGGCTGGTCGACTCGCCCACCGTGGTGCCCGCCCCGGCCTGACCTGGCGTCGACGCTCGCTACTACCCGTAGTTGGATGGTCGACTGCGGCACATCGCGCCTTGCGCACGGCTTGCTCCCGATCGAATTCGAGTCGCTCCATATTGCGGCTGGCCGGTGCAGATGCGGCATTCGATCACGTTGATATGTCTGCCCTGTTTCCTTGCGGTTGCTATGGGAGCATGCCCATGTAATGATGGGCATCAATTGGTACTTGAGCCGCGAGCCGGGCAAGAACATTACGTCGCCCAAGGGCAGCCGATATCAGGAAATGGGCGACCGCCATGCCGGAACCCGCTACCACGCAGGCGCGCGATCAGTGCCGCACCACCCGATCCGGACGAGCCGCCGCAGCGCCCCGAGCCCGGAACGGCGGACGTCATCGTCGCGAGGAGTAATCAACGCCTACCCGCCGCTGTGATTCCCCGGACGGCTCTCGCCCTGCTCCACCGGTGGATCTGACCCGGCAGCAGCGGTAGGGGACCTGGTGCGGTCGACCGAACGTCGGCCGCACCAGGTTCGCGTCCGGGACCGGGAGCCACCGGCCGGGAACCGCGGGCGCGGGTCGGCGCGTCGAACCGGGCATGACACCCGAACGGGGAACTCGATCCGGCGCCGTCGTCGGTACGGCGTTCGTCGCCGGCCTGGCGCTGACCGGCACGCTGCTCACCGGCTGCACCTCCGGGCCGGATCCCGCTGCGCCGGCACCCCCGCGCGACACCGGGGTACCGGCCAGCGGGCTGCGGCTGGTCGCCTTCGACTCCTGCCCGAGCGCGCTGGCCGGGCTGCGCTCCGCCGCCAGGGCGTACGTCGGGCCGTACGGTTTCGCCGGCGGTGCGATGGAACCGGCGTTCCGGGGCAACAACGGTGGCGCCGAGCGCGCCGCCGGTGCCGACGCGGCGGTGGCCCGGGACAACGCCGCCGCCCCCGATGCCGGGTCCGATTACTCGGGGACCAACACGCACGAGGCCGGGGTGGACGAACCGGACCTGGTGAAGACCGACGGCCGGCGCATCGTCACGGTCAGCCAGGGCACGCTGCGGGTGGTCGATCCGGCGAGCCGGCGGTTGACCGGCACGCTGAAGCTCGACTCCGGCCCGGACGTCGGCTGGGCCGAGACCAACCTGCTGCTGCACGGTGACCGGGCGCTGGTGCTGGCCCGGGAGCACGGCACCGTCGAGCCCGGGCAGATCCGGCGGGGCCGACCCGGCGTGCCGCCCGCCGACGACCGACCCGGCATCGTCGGTCCCCGGCTGATCCTGGTCGACCTGGCCGGCGCGCCGAAGATCGTCGGCGAGTACCGGATCGACGGCGGCCTGGTCGACGCCCGCCAGGTCGGTTCGACCGTCCGGGTGGTGGTCCGCTCCTGGCCCCGGCTCGACTTCCCGCTGAACAAGGGGGCGGGGCCGGTCAACGAGAAGAAGAACCTCGCCGCCAACCGGAAGATCATCGACCAGGCGCCGATCGACGCCTGGCTGCCCCGCTACCAGACCAGCGCCGGTGGGCAGACCAGCACCGGGCGGGTCGGCTGCGACCGGCTGAGCCGGCCGGCGGTCTACTCCGGCACCTCGCTGGTCACCCTGCTCAGCTTCGACCTCGGCGCCGCCGGCCTCGGCGACGGCGACCCGGTGGCGGTCGCCGCCGACGGCGACACCGTCTACAGCAACGGGTCGCGGCTCTATCTCGCCAGCGACCAGCGCTGGCGGGTGCTGCCGGAGCTGACCGCCGGAGACAGGGTGCCCGACCCGAAGGACGAGCAGACCGACATCTACCAGTTCGACATCGCCGGCCCCGGCCGGCCCCGCTACGTCACCGCCGCCACCGTACCCGGTTGGCTGATCAACCAGTACGCGCTCTCGGAGTGGGACGGGCACCTGCGGGTGGCCACCACCAGCGGGCGTACCTGGGGACAGAACCCGAAGTCCAGTTCCGCCGTCCACGTGCTGCGCGCCGACGGCCGGACGCTGACCGAGACCGGCCGGGTCACCGGGCTGGGCAAGGGCGAACGCATCTACAGCGTGCGGTTCGCCGAGGGGACCGGCTACGTGGTGACCTTCCGGCAGACCGATCCGCTCTACACCGTGGACCTGCGCGATCCCCGGTCCCCGAAGGTGACCGGCGAGTTGAAGATCACCGGGTACTCGTCGTACCTGCACCCGATCGGGGGCGGGCGGCTGATCGGGATCGGCCAGGAGGCGAACCGGCTGGGGCGGACCGAGGGCACCCAGGTCTCCCTCTTCGACGTCTCCGATCCCGCGAAGCCGATCCGGATCGCCCAGCACCACGTCCGGTACGGCCACTCCGAGGCCGAGTTCGACCCGCACGCCTTCCTCTACTGGCCGGCCACCAACACCCTGGTCGTGCCGTTGACCAGCTACGAACCGGCGGGCATCGACGGCAGGAGCGTGCCCGGCGGCGGTGCCCTGGTGCTGCGGGTCGCCGACGGCAGCCTCACCGAAACCGGGCTGGTCGAGCACGCCGAGGTGCGGACGGCGGAGTCGAGCGGGATGATCCGCCGATCGCTGATGGTCGACGGGGTGCTCTGGACCGTCTCGGACGGCGCCATCAAGGCGACCGACCTCGGCACCCTCGACACGTTGGGCGTGATCCGGATCTAGCGGCCGATCGGTGACGCCGGACCGGGCGGTGTCGGCGGCGCTCGCCCGGGGCTAGAGGTACATCCCGGTCCGGTGCTCGCCGGTCTCCCGGTGCTGCGCCTTGTCGCCCTCGCCGAAGAAGCGCCGGCCGCCGAACTCGCCGTGCAGCCGGTCGTCCAGCTCGTCGGCGAGCCCGGTCATCACCTGGACGGCGAGCATCAGGTGGGTCGGCTGGAAGTTGCGGCCGAAGACCGGGATGGAGGCCCAGACGGTGTCGTTGGTGCAGTAGAGCCGGCCGATCGGCATCCGGTTGGTCAGCTCCGAGAGCTTGACGTAGAGCTGCTCGGTCGGCTCGACCTCGGTGAGCACCGGGGAGAAGACGTCGACCAGCGGGGGGTTGTCCCGGACCCGGACGAAGACCATCGCCGAACCGGCCCGGATGCCGATGTCGCCGTCGGAGTCGACCTGGAGCTGGTCCGCCGACGACTTCAGCATCGCCGAGACCACCGTGCGGACCCGGTCCTCCAGGGCCAGCGTGTCGTTGCCGCTCTGCGCGGCCCGGGCCGCCGCCAGCGCCTCGTCGAGGTCGAGGTCGAGGTCGGCGGTCGGATCCTCGGCGACCTCGGGACGGGCGGTGCCGAGCGGCTCGACCGCGACCGGTTCGTCGGACTCGTCGTGGACCAGGAAGACGAGGAAGGCCGGGTGCGGTGCGCCGTACACGTCGCGCAGGGTCCGCGAGACCGTGGTGGCGAGCCGGCCCGCCTCGGTCGTGCTGGCCCGCATCCCGAAGTGCCCGCCGGAACCCTCGACCACGCCGGGCGGCGACCAGCCGAGCGCGATCATGTCGGCGATCGCGGCCCGGTCGAGCCGGTACCCCTGGGGCAGGGCGGCGTTGCCCACGGCCCGCAGGTCGACCCGGTCGTCCTCGCCGAGTTCGATGCTCACCGAGTAGACGGCGTCGCCGGTGCCGGAGGCGGTGGGGTCGAGGGTCAGCGCGATCTGCGTACCGGTGGGCAGGCCGCGTAGCTGCTCGGCCAGCGCCCGGGCGAACTCCTGCCAGGCCTCGGTAACCTTCACCCGAAGGTCCGCGGTGGTCGGTTCGTCGAGCAGGATCGATTCGTGGTGCTCGGCCGGGTTCCCCTCGGCCACTTCGTCCCGCGGCGCCGCAGGGTTGTCAGCCGCCATAACCGCCTCCGTCCGTCAGGGCACCGCACACCCTACCCAGCCGACCGGTGGGCCGGGACAGTGCGGACCCCGATCAGACAGTAGAGGGGCCGTCCCGGAGTACCCGGAGGACAGCCCCTCGGCGCGGGCCGCCGCTACCGGCGGGGGTTCGCGGCGAAGAACTCCCACATCGCGGCGGTGGCGTCCACGGCGGCCGGGTAGCCGCTCGCCGACGGCCAGGCGTGGCCCATCCCGTTCACCGTGTAGTCGACGACCTGGCTGCCGTCCGGGCAGGTGCTGACCGTCCGGTTCACCGTGTTGGCCCTGTCGACCCAGGCCGGCTCCCCGACGGAGCAGCCCAGGTTCTTCTGCCAGCGGGACAGTCCGCTGTACATCCGGGAGGAGTTGCGGTCCTCCCGGCCGATGAAGGTGATCAACGAGACCGGCCTGTCGGGCTTGTAGTTCGGGTCACTGGCGGCCGGGCCACCGGCGAAGGCCCCGCTGACCGGCGCGATCGCCGCGAACACCTCGGCCGCCTCGACCCCGAGCGCGTACGTCAGCTCGGCGCCCGAGGAGAAGCCCGTCGCGTAGATCCGGCCCTGGTCGGCCGACCACTCCTTGACCATCTTGTCGACCAGCGCCCGGACGAAGTTGATGTCGTCACCCTGCTCGGCCACCCGGCTGAACTGCCCGTTCAGCGCCTTGGGGTAGGCGACGAGGAAGTTCTCGGCGTCGGCGAGGGCGTTGAGCCCGCTGGTGTCCCGCAGCCGGTCGGTGCTCTGGTCGGTGCCGTGCAGGGCGACCACCAACGGGATGGGTGTGCCGGGGCGGTAACCCGCCGGGGCGTGCACCGTCCAGGTCCGTTCCTGGCCGGCCCGGTCGATCGCCAGAGTGTGGTCGCCGGGCGCCGGTGAGACCGCCGGCCGGGCGGCCCGGGACCCGGTCGGGTCGCTGCCCGGGCCGGCGTCGTCCGCCGCGCCGCAGGCCGTCGTCGTGCCGATGACCGCCGTCACGGCGATCGCTGCCAGGATGGACCGTCCAACGCTGCGCATCAGTTCCCCGTTCGATGTGCGGTTGCTGGTCGGGAGACTATGTCAAAATTGACATAGTGATGTCGTGGCGGGAGATAACAGTTTGGCTACCGTCAGTGCACTGGGTTACGCCCTGCTCTGCGCTCTCCACCGTGGCCCGCTCACCGGCTACGACCTGGTGCAGCGGATGCGCAAACCGATCGGCTACTACTGGACCGCCCAGCAGAGCCAGATCTATCCCGAGCTGGCCCGGCTGTCGGCGAGCGGGCTGATCGAGCACGACGCCGAGACCGGTCCGGGACCACGGCAGCGCAAGACCCACCGGCTCACCGCCGCCGGCCGGGAGGTGCTGGCCGCCTGGCTGGTCGAGCCGCCCGCACCCCGGGCCTTCCGGGACGAGACGCTCCTCAGGACGTACGCGCTGGCCGCCGCCGACCCGGAGGGAATGCGCGAGTTCTACCTCGCCGAGGCCGAGACGTACCAGCGCCGGCTGGACGCCTTCCAGGAACAGCATGCCGACCTGCTCTCCCGGCACGCGGACGATCCGCTCCATCCGCAGTTCGGCGCCTTCGCGACCCTGGAACTGGCCCTGGCCGGCACACCGCCCCGGATCCGCTGGTGCCACTGGATGGCCGAGCGGATGACCGAACTCGCCCGGCTCCGGCGCGAGTCGCCCGGACCCCCGTCCGAGGAGCTGTCCCACTAGCTGAGCGTGGCAGGGGGACTGCCCACGGAACAGGCTTGTCCCCCGGGAGAGCTACCCGCAGGTGTCCACCGCACGGTGACGATTCCTGGTCCGCGAATCCATAGCGTTCCAGGTGACCGCGGCGCTCCGGCCGCGCGCCTCTCGAAGGAATCATCATGCGGGTGTTGAAACAGATCCTGGCCGTCCTGGCGGTCAGCCTCGTCGGCAGTCAGGCCGTCGTGGCGGTGCAGGGCAACCCCTGGCTCTCCCTGGCCCTCGGGATGGCGACCGCCGTGGCCGCGGTCCTCGTGTACGGGTGGGTGGTGCGCCGTACCGAACGACGTGACGTCACGGAGCTGGCCCGAGCCGGGGCGGGCGCCCGGATCGCCCGGGGGACACTGATCGGGTTCGCCATGTTCGCCGCCGTCATCGTCAACATCGCCCTGCTGGGCGGCTACCACGTGCACGGCATGGGTTCGGTGACCGGCGTGGTGGGACTGTTCGGGTTCATGACCGCCGCGGCCGTGACCGAGGAGCTGCTCTTCCGGGGCCTGCTGTTCCGCCTCGTCGAGGAACGCCTCGGGACCTGGCTCTCACTCCTGCTGACCGGCGTGCTGTTCGGCCTGATCCACCTGCTCAACCCGGACGCCAGCCTGTGGGGCGCGACCGCCATCGCGATCGAGGCGGGCTTCATGCTCGCCGCCTGCTACGCCGCCACCCGCAACCTGTGGGTACCGATCGGGCTGCACTTCGGCTGGAACTTCGCCGCCGGGGGCATCTTCAGCGTCGTGGTCTCCGGAAACGGCGAGTCGAAGGGGCTACTGGACGCCACGACGTCGGGCCCGACGCTGCTCAGCGGCGGCGACTTCGGTCCGGAGGGCAGCCTGTACACGGTGGTGGCGGGGCTGGTGCTGACCGTGGTGTTCCTGTGGCTGGCCCACCGCCGCGGTCGCGTCGTCCCCCGTCGCCGTGCGGTCGACGCCCCGGCGGCGAGCGCTACCGTCTCCTGATGGTCGACCTACGGATGCTCCCGGACCTGTGGCGGCGCTGGCCCGTCACGGTCCGGGATCTCCCGCTGGCGCTGCTGATCGCCCTCGCCTCCGCGCTGCCGGTGCTGCAGGACCGCGGTACGCAACTCGGCAACCTGCCCGGCCGTCCCTTCGACGAGCTGGCCGTGGTGGCGATCGCCCTGGAGTGCCTCCCGCTCGCCCTCCGCCGGCGCTGGCCCGCGATCTCCCTCGCCCTGGTGTCGCTCGGCTTCACCATCGACCAGTTGCGCGCCTACCACACGGTCGCGGGCGCCGCGCTGGCCGTCGCGTTGCTGAGCGCGGGGGTCCACCTGGAACGTCGTCGGCGCACCACCCTGGTCCTGGGCTCCGCCGCGTACGTCGCACTGGCCGTCGCCCTCCACCGGCAGGGCTCGACCGAGGGCGTCAGCGGTTTCCTCACCTTCTACCTGGCGTTGGCCCTCGCCTGGGGCGGCGGGGCCTGGCTGCGGCAGAGCCGGGCCGCCGAGGCCGAGCGCCGCCGCCACGTCGCCTCGACCGCCCGCGCCGCCGAACGCGCCCGCATCGCCGGTGAACTGCACGACGTCGTAACCCACCATGTGACGGCGATGGTCGTGCAGGCCGAGGCGGCGCGCTACCTGACGGCCGCCCCGGACAGCCTCGACACCACCCTCACCGCCATCACCGACACCGGCCGGCGGGCCATCGCCGACCTGCGGATCCTGCTCGACCTGCTCAACCCCGACCACGGCGCCGACCCGCGCGTGCCGTCCGTCGGCGAGCTGCACGCTCTGGTCGAGCGGACCCGGCTGGCCGGGCAGCCGGTGGAGTTCACCCAGGAGGGCAGCCCCGCGGAGACGACCGGCGGCGCGGAGGTCGCCGCCTACCGGGTCGTGCAGGAGGCACTGACGAACGCCCTGAAGTACGCCCACGGCAGCCGCACCGGCGTGCGCGTTCGCCACGGGGAGAGAGAGATCACGGTGGAGATCAGCACCGACGGCTCGGGCGCGCACGCCGGGAGCCCGGGTGGGAGCGGACGCGGCCTGGCCGGGTTGCGCGAACGCGTCACCGTGCTCGGCGGCGAGTTCAGCGCGGAACGCCGGGAGGATGACGGTTTCGTCGTCCGGGCCCGCATCCCCACCGGGAGCGCGTCGTGACCGCGCCGATCCGGGTACTGGTCTGCGACGACCAGGCGCTGATCCGCACCGGCTTCGCGACGATCATCGGCGCTCAGCCCGACCTGGAGGTGGTGGGCGAGTGCGGGGACGGGCGCGCGGCGGTCGACCTCGCCGGCCGGCTGCGCCCGGACGTGGTGGTGATGGACGTGCGGATGCCGGTACTCGACGGCATCGAGGCGACCCGCCTGCTGGCTGGCGTCGGGGTGGCCGAGCCGGTCAAAGTACTCGTGGTGACGACGTTCAACCTCGACGAGTACGTCTACGAGTCGCTGCGCGCCGGAGCGAGCGGGTTCCTGCTCAAGGACGCCCCACCGGCGCAGCTGCTGCACGGCATCCGCACCGTCGCCAGTGGCGCCGCGCTGCTGGCCCCCGAGGTGACCCGGCAGCTCGTCGGCAGGTACGCGGCGCGGATCCGCCCCGCCGAGGGCACGCCGGACGACGTGGGGCTGGCCCCGCGCGAGTTGGAGGTGCTGCGCCTGATCGCCGACGGCCTGTCCAACGGCGAGATCGCGGCCCGGCTGGTGATCAGTCAGGAGACCGTCAAGACGTACGTGTCGCGCATCCTCACCAAGCTCGACCTGCGGGATCGTGTGCAGGCGGTGGTGTACGCGTACCGCACCGGCCTGGTGACGTGAACGACGGGACGTGGACGATCTCGGACGGGAATTGAAGTGCTAGGCATCGCCGTCGGGTACGGCGGTCGGGCCGGCGGCTGCCCGGTCGGCCGGCCAGCGGGTCGCCAGGGCGGCGAGGCCGGCCGCCGCGACCGCCGGGTCCGCGCCACGACCGACCGCGAGCCCGAGCAGGTACGCGGTGACCGGAGCACCGGGCCGGAGTACGTTGTGCGCCACGTCCCGGGCCAGGTCGAGTACCCGGGGTACGTCGACCTCGGTCGGGTCGAGGTCGAGTTCGGCACAGGCCGCCGCCACCCAGCGGTCCATCGCGTTCATCCGATCCACTCCTCCGCCCGGCGTACGTCGTCCTCAGTGTCGCAGTCGAACCAGGGCGGCGGCCCCGCCCCCCGCCACGCCAGCTCGGTCACCGTCATTTCGACGATCAGGGCCCGCATCGACGTACCGGTGAGGACGCCGTCGTGGGCGGCGGCAACCCGGCCCAACGCGGCCCGCAGGGGCGCGACCCGCCAGACCCCGCAGAGAAACTGCGCCCGTCCGGTGCCGTCGACGAAGACCACACCGTCGGCACCGGCAGCCCGGGACAGTGCGGTACGGAGCTGGCGTACCGCGTCGGAGGTCAGCAGCGGCAGGTCGGCGGCGAGCAGGGCGACGGTGCCGGTGTCGGACGTGCCGGGCGGGGCGGCGTCGGCGAGCAGGGCCAGGCCGGCGGCGACCGCCGCGACCGGTCCGCCGCCGGGCGGCTGCTCCCGGGTCGTGCGTACCCCGGTCGGCAGGTCGGCGTCCGGGCCGACCACGATCCGGAGGTCGGCGTCGGCGACCGCCGCGAGCACCCGGTCCACCATCGGGCGTCCCCCCACCGGCAGCGCCGGCTTGTCCGCGCCACCCATCCGGCGGGCCGCCCCACCGGCCAGCACCACCGCCGCGAACCCGGTCACCCCCGGCTCGATCGACTCCGGCTCGGTCGGCGAGGGCTCGGTCGGCGGTCCCGTTCCGGTCATCCGGTAACGGTACCGGGGCTTACCGCAGGCTACGGCCGGCCGCGAGGCAGGATTGGGGCATGGGACGAGCCAGTGGTCGGCGGAGCGTGCTGCGGATAGACCTGGACTCGGCGGCGGCGGGTGGCCGGGTCTCGGTGCGCCGGCAGGACAATCTCGCCGCCGAGGAGCCGCTGGAGATCCGGGTGGGTCCGGCCGGGCCGAACCGGCGGGCCCCGCTGGCGGTCACCATGCGTACCCCCGGCGACGACATCGACCTGGCGATCGGGTTCCTGCTCACCGAGGGGATCGTCCGGACCGCCGACGACGTACGCACCGCGCAGCTCTGTGCCGGTACCGACACCCCGAACACCTACAACGTGGTGGACATCGTCCTCGCCGACGACGTACCGGCACCGGTGACCGATCCGGCCCGGAACTTCTACACCACCAGCTCTTGCGGGGTGTGCGGCAAGGCCAGCATCGACGCCGTCCGGACCCGGTCCCGGCACGACGTGTCGACGGACCCGGTCACCGTGCCGGCGCGTACCCTCGCCGACCTGCCGGACCAGCTCCGGGCCGCGCAGCGCGGCTTCGACCGGACCGGCGGGCTGCACGCCGCCGGGCTCTTCACCGCCGACGGGAAACTCGTCGTGCTCCGCGAGGACGTGGGCCGGCACAACGCGGTCGACAAGGTGATCGGCTGGGCGGTCCGGGAGCAGCGACTGCCGCTGCGCGGGCACCTGCTGCTGGTCTCCGGACGGGCCAGCTTCGAACTCACCCAGAAGGCGTGGATGGCCGGCATCCCGCTGCTCGCCGCCGTCTCCGCGCCGAGCACCCTCGCCGCCGAACTGGCGACCGAGGCCGGGATGACCCTGGTGGGCTTCCTCCGGGGCGGCACCATGAACGTGTACGCCGGAGACACCCGGATCACCGTCTGACCGGCACTCCGCGCCCGGCTCAACTCCGTCCGCCCTACCTGGCAGGTAATCGCCAGGGCACGTTCGCGCTGGCAGTCTCGACGGGCAAGCGTGATCAGCACTGGAGGCACGTCATGGACACCCGAGCCACCGTCGAGGAACTACTGCGCCGGATCGTTGCCGGCGACCCGGAGCGGACCGCCGCGCTCTACGCCGAGGCGGTCGACTGGAAGGTGAACTGGCCCGAGCCGACCCACCCGGCGGTGCCGTGGATCCGGCCCCGGAGCAGCCGGGCGGACGTCGTCGACCACCACCGGACCCTGGCCGCGAACAGCGTGCCGGGGCAGGGCTCGGCCACGATCGAACGGATCCTGGTGGACGGCCCGGACGCGGTGGTGATCGGCGAGACCGCGCAGACGGTACGAGCCACCGGGAAGCGGTTCAACACACGGTTCGCCCTCCATCTCACCGTCGAGGACGGCTTGATCGTCCGGCACCACGTCTACGAGGACAGCCTCGCCGTCGCGCTGGCCTGCGACCCGGCCCCCGCCCCGGACAGCGTCGGCCAAGGGCGGCCCCTCGGGTAGGACCCGCCCTGGAAAGCATGCCGGCCGCCTCTTGCGACAGGGCACCACATAGACGAAGATGATCTCCCACACGACGTGCACGGGGGCGCACCCGTCGTGCTTGCGTCCCTGCACAGTTTGGGGGACCGGTGAGGTTCAGACCGTTATTCTTCGCGCTCCTGCTCACCGCGACCGGGTCCCTGGTCGGCACTCCGGTGGCAGCAGCAGCGGCCCCAGCCCCAGCCCCAGCCCCAGCCTCGCGGCCGTCCACCCAGGTCGCGAGCCCGTACGACCCGATCATCGGGCAGTTCAACATGGCCGGTGGTCACCCGACGCACGGCGTCAAGGGCAACGAGGTGGCCGACGCGTTGGCGCAGGCCATCAACAGCCGGGCGCCCAGGCTCGCGTTCCTCACCATCAACGAGGGCTGTCAGGACTGGCTTGAGCGGATAGAAACGCAGCTACCGTTGGCGTACACGCTGCGCTTCGACCCGATCCGGGGCGGCAGTGGCCAGGTGGCGAACTGCAAGCACGAGTCGCCGTTCGGCAACGCCATCATCTACAACGAGAACATCCTGCCCGACCCGCAGCCGGTGGCGCACGACCTGCGCGCGCTGGAGGGCGCCGAGAAGCGCGAGATGCTGTGCCTGCGCTCCGTCGCCAGGACGCTCGTGGTCTGCACCGCACACCTCGTCGCCTCGGCCGAGAACGTCGAGCAGCGCAAGCGGGAGGCGGCAGAGGTCAAGCGGGTGCTCGCGACCGACTATGCCGGCTACCACGTGTATCTCGGTGGCGACCTCAACGACGGCCCGCTCTCCGACGCGCTCAGCAACCTCTACCACAGCGGCTACGGGGGCATTCCGTACCAGGAGGCGCACGGCGCGTTCAAGGAGGCGTTCAGCCCCTGCGGCAACGAGATCAAGGTCCAGTACATAGCGGACGACGCGAAGAAGTACTACTGCCGGAGCGGCAATCCCACCCACACGCTCAACAAGTACGACTACCTGTTCGTGCCGCCGGCCGCGGTCGTCCACTCGACCCAACTGGTCTCGTCACCGCACTCCGACCACAAGCAACTGTGGGCCGAGGTGACGATGACGTCGACCGCCGGACCACTCGTCGACTCGATCATGGTGGTCGGCGACTCGATCAGTCAGGGGCTGGAGGGCGACTACACCTGGCGCTACCGGCTCGCCCAACACCTGAAGTCCGCCGGCCGCGACGTCACCTTCGTCGGCCCGTACCGGGGCACCACCCGAGTGCCGAGGGCCCAACCCGCCAACTTTCCGGAGGAGTCGGCGCCGCCGTACTTCAACGGCGTCTACCGTGACGGTCTCACCTTCGACAGCGACCACTTCGCCCAGTGGGGACGCCAGGCGCACCAGGCCAAGGACGACATCCGAGCCCGGGTGAGCCAGTACCAGCCGTCCTACCTCCTGGTCGAACTCGGCTTCAACGACCTGGGCTGGGGCGTGTCCAATCCGGACGGGCTGATCGCCGACATGCGTACGCTGATCGCCAACGCCCGAGCCGCCAGGTCCAACATCCGCATCC
Organism: Plantactinospora veratri; assembly: GCF_036421995.1. Classification (NCBI taxonomy): domain Bacteria; kingdom Bacillati; phylum Actinomycetota; class Actinomycetes; order Micromonosporales; family Micromonosporaceae; genus Plantactinospora; species Plantactinospora veratri. The sequence continues at coordinate 2,656 of NZ_JAZGQL010000020.1, read as the reverse complement.
TGGTCGCCAGCGTCCCGCAACGCACACCACTGGACATCCAGCCGGACCTTGGCACCAAGATCAGCACGTACAACGCCAAGCTGGGTCCCGCGTTGCAGGCGTTGAACACGACGACGTCTCCGGTACGGCTGGTGGACATCACCACCGGCTACGACCCGTACACCGACGCCTACGACGGCCTGCACCCGAACCCCGCCGGTGAGCACAAGATCGCGCGTGCGTTCGCCAACGTCCTGTGGAACCAGTTCCAGGTCGGTGCGCTCTACACCATCCCCTCCGGGAGCATTCCGAGCCTGGTGCCTAGCACGCCCGGCTGGATAAGGGCCACCTCCACCACGAGCGGGATCAGGCTGGAGTGGCAACACTCGTTCGGTGCCGGTGGCTACTGGTTCTACCAACGCAACGCAACCATCGGTGAGGCGTTCTCGCGGCTGCCGTTGCAGATTCCGGCCGACACGTGGAGCGTCAACTGGGTGGTGCCCGGCCACCGCTACGAGTTCTACGTCGTGGCCACGCGCGGCGACGCGTACGCCAGCGCGCCGTCGGCGGTCACCTCCGCCACGGTCGCCAACCTGGAGACCGCGGCCGGCCCGCCGAACATCACCGCGACGGCCGGGACGGGCTACATCGACGTCAGTTGGGACGCCGCGACCGGGCCGTACAGCGACACGGTGCACAAGTACACCGTGTATTACCTGGACAGCTCCGAGCCGGGCGCCATCGTCTCGACGAAGTCCACCACCGGCCGCTCGGTCCGGTTGTCCGGCCTGGTCAGCGGCCATACCTACATCCTGGCCGTCTGCTCGGTCAACGCGGCCGGGGAAGGAATGCCCGCAGCCGGCCCGAGCCGCACCGTCGGCTAGTGATCCTGCGCCGGAGCCTCACCTCCGGCGCAGGACACCGACTCTCCCACCGCCCCGGCCGGTGCCACGAGCATCCTCATCCGTGCTCGTCTCCCGGCCGGGGCGGTGACTCGTCCCGGACAAGGTCGGGCCAGTCGTCGAGTACGGAGGGGCTGATCCCGGCCTGTAACGCCTCGGCCAGGAGCTGGGCGAACGAGTAGTCGGGCTGCGCCTGCAACGCACGCTCCACCGCCGCGCTGGCCAGGGCGCCCTGGCCGGCACGCCAGGCGGCGAACCCGAGCAGGCTGGCGGGGGCGGGCACCAGGTCGGGTTCGACCCGCCGGAGCACGTCCGTCCAGAGCGCCAGGTGCCACTCCTCGCCACCGGTCCGCTGCCAGGCGTCGTCCCGGACCGGCAGGTGCACCAGGAGCAGGCCGAGCCAGGCCACCTCGTCGTCGGTGAGCTGACCGCCCGTACGGTGCCGGTGCAGCGCCCTGCGCACCGCCGTACGGCCGGCCCGGCGCAGCGCCCGGCCGCCCTGTGGTTCCCCTGGCGGGGCCTTGCCCAGCAGGGCGCCGAGGCGGAACTCCGCTCTTCCGGCCGCCTCCCGCAACGCCTCCCGGGCCGGCCCCTCGACCGGGGCGATCCGCCGGACCAGGGCGTCCCGGTCGGGGAGGGCGACCTGGCCGGCGAAGGTGGCCGCCGCCGCCAACTGGCTGGTCGAGGAGTCGAACCGGCGCCCGTCGGCCGGACAGCAGTCGGCGTCCCCGCACAGGTACGACCAGTAGCGGTCGCCGGTCACCCGGAGCGCTTCGAGCACCGGAAGCCCGACCCGGCCGAGGGCGGCCGTCACCGCGTCGACCGCCGGGGTGACCCGGGCCGGTTCGCCGTACCCGATGACGGTCGTGGTCTCGACGCGCTGCCGCGCGACGACGGCCGCGACCTGTGCGGCGGCCTCGTCGACCCCGCCGGGGGCCGTCCGCCCGGCCGTGACGTCGGGCAGGTCGCCACGGGCGACGAAGACGACCTGTTTGCCACGCAGCGCGATCACCACCACGCTGTCGGCCGGGTGGAAGCCCAGCAGGTACGGCACGGCGGCGAGCAGGTCGGCGGTCGAGCGGACGGCGAGGACGGCTCGATCGATCGGGTTCATGGCGGCAGCGTGCCGAGCCGGGCGGCCCGGCCTGGGGACGCCCTGTGGACGACACGCCCGGTTATCCACAGCTACTCTTCGTAGTTCTGCTGCTCAGCGGAGAGCCGCGTCCCGCTGCCACGAGCATCGAGTTTCGGTGATGTCGCTGGGAGCCAGCCCAGGAACCGTGCGGCGAGATCCATCGGTTCCCGGCCCGGCTGGTCCTCGATCGCCGCCAGCAGCCGGCTGGTCAGGAAGACGGCCAACCGGTGCCGGTCGTCGCCGTACATCGCGAGCAACACCAACCGGGCCGGCTGACACGGCCAGGGTCCGCCGCACTCCCGGCAACGGAACGGCGGGCGGATCGGGGTGTGCGGCCGGAATCGGGCGTACGGCCGGCGGCTCACCACCGCGAGTTCCTGGCCCGCAGGCGCGGCACGCGGAACGGCGCGGGCGCGGACGAGTCGGGGCAACGCCAACGGAGCCCGCACCGGCAATAGCGCCACCATCGGCGCCAATCCCGGCGGTGTGTCGAATTCGATCGTGATCGCCATTCCATGGTGCCTTCCTCCGCCCGCTGCGATGCGTTGGATGCGGGGGTGGGGGCGGGGGGGGGGCCCCCCCCCCCCCCCCCCCCCCCCCCCCCCCCCCCCCACCCGGGTACCGGTTTAGTCTACGGGCG
>NZ_JAZGQL010000019.1:0-47537 GCF_036421995.1 Plantactinospora veratri | reverse complement strand
TCCCTCCGCCGGCGGCGTTGCGTTGGTGGGGGGGGTGGCAGGGGTGGCGTACACCCCGCGCCCACCCCCGCGCACATCCGCCCGTCCTCTCGGGGATCGCGTTTACGGATCCGGACGAATGCGCCTGCCTTCCACTCTGGACTCGGGATGACGGACTGGGGAAGATGGGCGACGGTCGGGTGGTCAGACCGGCCACGGAGGTATTCGGACGTAGAGAATCGGGCATCCCTCGTAGAGAGCCGGAGAGTGCGAATGAACATGTCAGCCAGCGAGTTTCTGCTATGGGAATTGCGCCGCCGGAGGGCGGTCGAGGGGCTCAGCCAGGACGAGTGGGGATCACGCCTCTACTTCTCGCCGCAGCACGTCAGCGCCGTCGAGCGAGGCACCCGGCCGGTCAAGCTCGACTATCTCCAGGCCGTCGACAACGAGTTCGGCACGTCGCTGGCGGTCTTCTACGAGAGCTTCGTCAAGCAGGAACTCGCCCCGGTCTGGTTGCGCCCCTGGCTGGAGTACGAGGAGAAGGCCACCGCCCTACGGCTCTACGGCGCGCTGGTGATCCCCGGCCTCTTCCAGACCGAGCGGTATGCGCGAATGGTTCTCTCATGTAGTCCGCTGCAAACCGACGAGTTGGAGCGCAAGGTTCAGCTCCGGGTGAGCCGCCAGGACATTCTTGATCGCACCAACCCGCCTCGCGTCTCTGCCATCATCGAGGAACTGGCGCTTCGACGCGGCGAGCCGGAAATCATGTCGGAGCAGATCCGACACCTCATCACGCTCACGGAGCGGCCCAACATCACCATCCGGGTGATTCCTGCCGACGCCCCGGCGCATCTCGGCTGGGGTGGCCCTCTGGCACTCGCGAGTTTCACCGATGCCGAGGACGTCGGCTACCTCGACAACCACCTGGTGGGGCAGACCGTGACCAGCCCAAACCAGGTCGCCACGCTGCACGAGGTCTGGGATAGTGTCAGCGCAGTCGCACTGCCAGCTCGCCAATCCCTGGACCTCCTCAAGGAAGTGGCAAAGTCATGGACTTGACCGACGCCGCCTGGCGCAAGAGCACACGTTCCACCCCGAACGGTGGGGACTGCGTCGAGGTCGCGGACAACCTGCCTGGACGGGTACTCGTCCGGGACAGCAAGGACCGCGACGGCGCCGCCCTCGCCTTCACCCCCACCGCCTGGCACGCCTTCGTCACGGATCTCGCCCGCCAACCGTAGATGCGTCCGGTGTGGACGGCTGATCGCGGCCGGACAGGGATGTCGCAGCGGCATAGAATCAGCCATTGATGGGTGGGAGTCCGGCTCCGCTTGGCACAGTGCACCTCGGCATCGACGTCGGCACGTCGAACACGGTGGCGGTTCTGCGTGATCGCGACGGCGAGGTCCGCCCGGTGCTCTTCGACGGCGCTCTGCTGCTGCCCTCAGCGGTCTTCGTCGACGGGGAGACCATGCTCGTCGGGCTCGACGCGCAGCATGCCGGTGCCTCCCGGCCCGCGCTTCTGGAACCCAACCCCAAACGCTGCGTCGACGACCGGTTCGTGCTCCTCGGTGAGCGGGAGATCCCCGTCGAGTCGCTGCTCGCCGCGATTCTGCGCCGGGTACGCGAAACCGCCGAGCAGGTCGCCGGGCACCTCGACGCGGTGACCCTCACCTATCCGGCGACCTGGGGAGCCCGCCGGCTCGCCACCCTCACCACCGCCGCGCAGCTCGCCGGGCTGCCGGCCCCCACAACGGTGCACGAACCGGTCTCCGCCGCCGCGCACTTCGTCGGTCTGCCCGCCGTCGACCTCACCGAGAAGCAGTTCGCACTCGTCTACGATCTCGGCGCGGGTACCTTCGACGCCACCCTGATCAGACGGACCGGCGACGGCTTCGACGTGGTCGCCAGTCAGGGGCTCGCCGACGCCGGTGGGCTCGACATCGACGCGGCGATCGTCGCCTCGATCTACGCCCACCTCCGGCCCGGCGACGACGCCTGGGACTACCTGCGCCAGCCGCGTACGCCGGCCGACCTGCGCAACCGGCGGACTCTGACCGACGGCGTACGGGCGGCCAAGGAGATGCTGTCCCGCACCTCGTCCACCTCCGTCTACGTCCCGGTGCTGGACACGGAGGTGCCGCTGGGCCGGGAACAGTTCGAGGCGCTGGCCCGGCCGCTGCTCGACCGGACGGTGGGGGCGACCCGGGCTGTGCTGCGGGACGCGCACGTCGCCGAGGAGGACCTGTCGGCGATCTTCCTGGTCGGCGGCTCGACCCGGATCCCGCTCGTCGGCACCCTGCTGCACCGGGCGTTGGGCCGTCCACCCGTCGTACTCGACCAGCCGGAACTCGCGGTCGCACACGGCAGCATCGTCGCCCCACACCAACCCGCCCGGCTGTCCTCACCCTCCACGACGCTTCCGCCGACCGACCGGGCCGCACTCGCCACCACCCACGCCCTGCCGACCGACCAGCCCACGGCGACCGCTCCGGCACCGCCGACCGTCACGGCGCCGCCGACCGACCAGCCCGCGCCGGTCACCCGGGCGGTCCTGCCCGCCGGGCAGGCCGCCGGTGCGGCGTCGCCCCGGACCCGCTGGCCGGGGCGGCTGCCGGTACGGCTGTCGCGTCACCCGCGCTGGACGGCCGCCGGGCTCGGTCTGGTCCTCGTCGCGGCGGTCGGGCTGGGCTATCTGACGACCCGGCAGGACCGGGACCCGAGGGTTCCCGTCGGCGCCCCGACCGGAAGCCCGCACCCCACCCCCGGTACCCCTGGTTCGCCAACCCCGGTGGCCCTGCCGAGTTCGCTGACTCCCGCCGCCCCTCCCGCCGCACCGGTCGTGCCCGCCCCGTTCGTCGGCCGCTGGACCGGAAGGGTCAGCCAGCCGGGTGGTGTGGTCCGGTCCTGGACCGTGGTCGTCAGGCTCGCCGCCGGCTCCGACGTCGGATCGTTCGAGACGTCCAGTCTCGGCTGCCGGGGAACCCTCACCGTGGTGGCTCCCCGGCCCACCGAGCGCGAGATTCACCTGCGCCAGCGCACCACCCGGGACCCACGGGACATCTGTGTCGACGCGGCGGACTGGACGCTGATCGCCGCCGGGCGGGGTCGGATCGACATGTTCTGGCAGCAGTTCGGCATCCCCACCAACACCGCCACCGCGACCCTGACCCGCTCCTGACCCGGCAACCATCGTTAGACCGCCAAGCCGCCATCCGCGCGCTGTCGAGGCTCAGGTGTGGAACTGCTGGCCGTGCAGTTCGACGGAACCCCGTCGGGCCCCGGAGCGCGGCCGCAGCTCGACGGTCAGCTCGATCGCCGACAGTACGTCGTAGCCGGCGCCCCGCAGGCAGCGCAACGCCTCCACGTTGCGGGACTGCGGCTTCACGGTGAGCCGGGCCAGCCCGCGCCGCCGGGCCTCCTCGGCCACCTGGTCGAGCAGCGCCCGGCCGATCCCCTGGCTCCGGAGCGGGGCGGTCACCACCACCGGCTCCACCCGGCCGTCCCGGCCGTCCATGATCAGGCCGATCAGCCCGACCACCCCGGCATCGTCCCGCTCCGCCACCCACACACCGGAGAGGTCCAGCCGGGTCAGGTACTCCTCGAACGCCGCGCCCGGGTCGGTGCCGCCGAAGCTCGGATCCTCGTACAGCTCGCGGTGCTGCTCGACCAGCTCGGCCCAGAGCCGCCGACCGGCCCGATGGTCGGCCGGCCGGTACGGTCGGATCGCGGTGGCGGCCACGTTCTCATATCTACTCCCCATCGCCGCGCCGCGACACCTGGTTGGCCAAGAGCGGTCGACGAAGAGTTACCTTGCCCAGATGGACCTGGCGTACCTGCGGGATCATCCCGGGCAGCTTCCGCTCTTCCTCACCCACCAGCGGATCCGGGAGACGCCGGTGCCCGGTGGCGACATCTGCGCCGCCACCCGACTCACCCTGGACGACGGCAACTCCGTCTTCGCCAAATCCTGGCCGGAGGGGGCCGCCGAGCCCGTACCCGAGAATTTTTTCGCCACCGAGGCGGCCGGGCTGCGCTGGCTGCGCGCGGCCGGCGCGGTCCCGGTGCCGGAGGTGATCGCGGCGCTGCCGGAGCTGCTGGCCCTGGAGTGGGTGGAGCCGGGCGAGGCCACCCCGGCGGCGGCCGCGCGGTTCGGTGCCGAACTGGCCGCGCTGCACCGGGCCGGCGCCGACACCTTCGGCGCGGACTGGCCCGGCTTCGTCGGGGCGCTGCCGCAGGACAACACCCCGTCCGCCGGTCCGTGGCCGGTCTGGTTCGGCGAACACCGGCTCGTGCCCTACCTGCGGCAGTCGGTCGACAACGGCGCGCTCTCCGCGGCCGAGGTCACCCTCGTCGAGCTGGTGATCTCCCGGATCGACGGGTACGGCGGCGCCGAGCCACCCGCCCGGATCCACGGTGACCTGTGGCCGGGCAACCTGCTGTGGGGCGCCGACGGGCGGGCCTGGCTGGTCGACCCGGCGGCGCACGGCGGGCACCGGGAAACCGACCTTGCCCAGCTCGCGCTCTTCGGCGGCGCCCCGCACCTGACCACGATCGTGGACGCCTACCAGGAGGTCTGGCCACTGGCCGACGGCTGGCGGGAACGGGTACCGGTGCACCAGCTCCACCTGCTACTCGTGCACACCGCGCTCTTCGGCGCGGCGTACCGGGATGCGGTAGGTAGGGCGGCTCGCGCCGCGCTGTCGGTCTGACGCGCTACCGTCGAGCGATGACCATTCCCGTTCGATCCGGGGGAGCACCGGACCGGACGTCGGCGGACCGGCCGGACGTCGGGGGCCTCGTCGACCGGTACGGCAGGTCCGCGACCGACCTGCGCGTCTCGCTCACCGACCGGTGCAACCTGCGCTGCACCTACTGCATGCCGGCCGAAGGGCTGCCCTGGCTGCCGAAGTCGGAGGTGCTGACCGACGACGAGATCGTCCGCCTGGTCGGCATCGCGGTACGCCTGCTCGGGGTGACCGAGGTCCGGTTCACCGGCGGCGAGCCGCTGATCCGCCCCGGGCTGCCGGAGATCATCGCCGCCGTCGCCGCGCTCTCGCCCCGGCCCGTCATCTCGCTGACCACCAACGGGATCGGGCTGGACCGGCTCGCCGGGCCGCTGCGCGAGGCCGGGCTCGACCGGGTGAACGTCTCGCTGGACAGCCTCGACCCGACCCGCTTCACCGAGCTGACCCGGCGACCGCGGCTGGACGCCGTACTGGCCGGGCTGGCCGGGGCGGTCGCCGCCGGGCTGACCCCGGTGAAAATCAACTCGGTGCTGATGCGCGGGGTCAACGACGACGAGGCCCCCGAGCTGCTTCGCTTCGCGCTGCGCCACGGCTACCAGCTCCGCTTCATCGAGCAGATGCCACTCGACGCCCAGCACGGCTGGGACCGGGCGACGATGATCACCGCCGAGGAGATCCTCGCCGCGCTGCGGGCCGAGTTCACCCTGCTGCCGGATCCCGCCGAGCGGGGCGGGGCGCCGGCCGAGACCTGGCTCGTGCAGGGCTGGACGGACGCCGCCGGCCGGCCGGCCCGGGTGGGCGTGATCGGCAGCGTGACCCGGCCGTTCTGCGGCGACTGCGACCGGACCCGGCTCACCGCCGACGGGCAGGTCCGGAACTGCCTCTTCGCCACCGACGAGTCCGACCTGCGGGCCGCGCTGCGCGGCGGTGCCTCCGACGACGAGATCGCCGACCGCTGGCGGGTGGCGATGTGGGGCAAGCGGGCCGGGCACGGCATCGACGACCCGACGTTCCTGCAACCGGCCCGGCCGATGTCGGCGATCGGCGGCTGACGATGGACTCCACACCGACCCTGGTCGTACGCTACTTCGCCGCCGCGCGGGCCGCGGCCGGCGTACCCGAGGAGACCGTGCCGGGCGGCGGCAGCCTCGACCAGCTCGCCGGCGAGCTGGCCGACCGGCACGGCGCCCGGCTGGCCACCGTACTCGAAATGGCGAGTTTCCTGGTCGACGGCGTCGCCTGGCACGACCGGCAGGCGACGCTGCCGGTCGGCGCCACGGTCGACGTCCTGCCGCCGTTCGCGGGCGGCTGAGGAGGGCACGGCTTGTTCGCGGTGCTCGGCTTCGTAGGCACGTTGGCGCTGGTCACCGGCCTGATCCATCTCTACCTCTGGAAGCGGCTGGTCCGGGACACCACCCGGCCGGGACGCTGGCGCCGGGCCGGCGGCGTGACCGTGCTGGTGCTGGCTCTGCTCACCCCGGCGACACTGGTCGGCACCCGGCAGGGCTTCTACTGGCTGGCCTGGCCGGGTTACCTCTGGCTGGCCGTCATGTTCTACCTGCTCGTCCTGCTGGCCGTGCTGGAGATCCCGATGCTGGTGGCCAGGTTCGCGCTGCGCCGCCGCAGCCGGGCCGTCGTACCGGCGGCCGCCCCGGTCGGGGCCGACTCGGACAGCCCGCTGACCGGCGCCGCCGACTCCGACTCGGACTCCGACTCCGGCCACGCCCTGCCCGTCGCGGTCGACGGCGCGGACGTCGCAGCCGCGCCAGCGCCCGCGCCCGACCACGACCCGGGCCGCCGGCTGCTGCTCGCCCGGAGCGCCGCGATCTTCGCCGGCCTCACCGCGACCGGAACCGTCGGGTACGGCGTCCGCACCGCCCTCGGCCCGCCGCAGATCGACCGGGTCCAGATCCCGCTGGCGAAACTCCCCCGCAGCATGGACGGGTTGCGGATCGCCACCGTCTCCGACATCCACATCGGACCGCTGACCGGCCGGGCGCACACCGAGCGGATCGTGGCCACCATCAACCGGCTCGACGCCGACCTGGTGGCGGTGGTCGGTGACCTCGTCGACGGTACCGTCGGCGAACTCGGTCCCGCCGCCGCACCGCTGCGCGACCTGCGGTCCCGGTACGGCAGCTTCTTCGTCACCGGCAACCACGAGTACTACTCCGGCGTCGAGGAGTGGGTGGTCGAGCTGGACCGGATCGGGCTGCGGGTGTTGCAGAACCGGCGCGAGGAGATCCTGGCCCGGGGCGGCGCCCTCGACCTCGCCGGGGTCAACGACCCGGCCGGCGAGGGGTTGGGGTTCGCGGCCGGCCCCGACTTCGACGCCGCGCTGGGCGGCCGCGACCCGAGCCGCCCCGTGGTGCTCCTCGCCCACCAGCCGATCAACGTGCACGAGGCGGCGAAACACGGCGTCGACCTGCAACTCTCCGGGCACACCCACGGCGGCCAGATCGTGCCGTTCAACCTGTTGGTCGGGTTGCAGCAGCCGGTCGTCTCCGGGCACGCCACCATCGACGGCACCCAGCTCTACGTCACCAACGGCGCCGGGTTCTGGGGCCCACCGGTCCGGGTCGGCGCCCCACCCCAGGTCACCCTCGTCGAACTCCGCTCCCGCTAACCCCCGCACCCCGGGGGAGATCGCGCTGTTCCCGGAAAGAGTGCCCTGCGACGTCGGGGAAGGAGTGGTCCCGCTTCCGGGGCGGGTGCGGCGGGGCACGGGCAGGCGCGGCGGGTGCGGAAATCACATTCGCGCGTGGCGGGACGCGGTCGCCGGGAAGGTCATGACAGGATGCGGCGTGTCTCCGTTGCGCGCCGCACCCGCTGACGGCTCCCCCTCCGCCGCCGTGCCCTTCGTCGCGGACCTGCACATCCACTCGAAATACTCCCGCGCGTGCAGCCGTGACCTGACGATGCCGAACCTCGCCTGGTGGGCCCGGCGCAAGGGGATCAGCCTGCTCGGCACCGGTGACTTCACCCACCCCGCCTGGTACGAGCACCTGCGCGAGACGCTGCACCCGGCCGAGCCGGGGCTCTACCGGCTCAGCCCGGAGGCGGAGCGGGACATCGCCCGCCGGCTTCCGCCCCGGCTGGCCAGCGTCGCCGAGGCGAGCCCGATGCGCTACATGCTCAGCGTCGAGATCTCCACCATCTACAAGCGGGACGACCGGACCCGCAAGGTGCACCACCTGATCTACCTGCCCGACCTGGACGCGGTGGCCCGGTTCAACGCCACGCTCGGCCGGATCGGCAACATCGGCTCCGACGGGCGGCCGATCCTCGGCCTCGACTCCCGGGACCTGCTGGAAATCACCCTGGAGGCCAGCCCGGACGGCTACCTCGTGCCGGCGCACATCTGGACACCGTGGTTCTCCGCGCTCGGCTCGAAGTCCGGCTTCGACGCGATCGCGGACTGCTACGCCGACCTCGCCGAGCACATCTTCGCGGTGGAGACCGGGCTCTCCTCCGACCCGGAGATGAACTGGCGGGTATCCAGCCTGGACCGCTACCGGCTGGTCTCCAACTCGGACGCACACTCGCCGCCCGCCCTGGCCCGGGAGGCGACCGTCTTCGCCACCGACCTCGACTACTACGCGGTACGGGAAGCGTTGCGTACCGGGGACGGGCTGGCCGGAACCATCGAGTTCTTCCCCGAGGAGGGGAAGTACCACGCGGACGGGCACCGGCTCTGCGGGGTCAACTGGGAGCCGGCCCGGACCCGGGAGGCGGGCGGGCGCTGCCCGGAGTGCGGCAAGCCGCTCACGGTCGGCGTGCTGAGCCGGGTCGAGGACCTGGCCGACCGGCCGGACGGGCACCGGCCGGCGAACGCGCCGCAGGTCACCCACCTGATCCAGCTCGCCGAGATCCTCGGTGAGATCAACGGTGTGGGACCGAAGTCGAAGACCGTCGAGGGGCAGCTCAACACCCTGGTCGCCGGGCTCGGCGCCGAGTTGGACATCCTCACCGTCACCCCGGTCGACGAGATCCGCCGGGTCGGCGGCGAACCGCTCGCCGAGGCGATCACCCGACTCCGGCGCGGCGAGGTGCGCCGGGTCCCCGGCTACGACGGCGAGTACGGCGTGATCACCCTCTTCGAACCCGGTGAACTGTCGTCCGGCTCCGGCGGTGCCGGCCGGGGCGGCGCCGGGCAGGCGGAGACGCTCTTCGCCGACGCGCTCTTCGACGTACCCGTGCCGCGACAGCGACCGCCCACGGAGCCGAAGGCGCCGGCCCGGCCCGCCCGGTCGACGGCCCCGGCGCCGGCCGCACCGGCGGAGCCGCGCCGCCGGACCCGGGCCGCCGGACCGCCGGCCGAACCCGCACCGCCGCTCGCCCCGCCGCCGTCGCCGCACGAGCCGTTCGAGCCGATGCTCGCCGGCATGGAGGAGGTCGGCACCGGGCTGCTCGACCGGCTCGACGCGATGCAGCGGGTCGCCGCCTCCGCACCCGGCGGGCCGCTGCTGATCGTGGCCGGCCCCGGCACCGGTAAGACCCGCACCCTGACCCACCGGATCGCCTACCTCTGCGCCGAGCTGAACGTCTATCCGGAACACTGCCTGGCGATCACCTTCACCCGGCGGGCCGCCGAGGAGCTGCGGCACCGGTTGGACGGGCTGCTCGGGCCGGTCGCCGAGGACGTCACCGTCGGTACCTTCCACTCGCTCGGCCTGACCATCCTGCGGGAGAACGCCCGGGCCGCCGGGCTGCCGGAGAACTTCCGGATCGCCGACGACGCCGAGCGGGCGACCGCGCGGGCCGAGGCCGGCGACGACGACGCGGCGTACGTGAAGCTGCTGCGCGGCGCCGACCTGGTCGACCTCGACGAGCTGGTCGCCCTGCCGGTGGCGCTGCTGCGCGACGACCCGGAGCTGGTCGAGCGGTACCGGGACCGGTGGCGGTGGATCTTCGTCGACGAGTACCAGGACGTGGACGCCACCCAGTACGAGCTGCTCCGGCTGCTCAGCCCGGCCGACGGCAACCTCTGCGCGATCGGCGACCCCGACCAGGCGATCTACTCGTTCCGGGGCGCCGACGTGGCGTACTTCCTGCGCTTCTCGCAGGACTTCGTGGACGCCCGGCTGGTCCGGCTGACCCGCAACTACCGCTCGTCGGCGCCGATCCTGGCCGCCGCGGTGCAGGCGATCGCGCCGAGCAGCCTGGTCCGGGGCCGCCGGCTCGACCCGGCCCGACTCGACCCGGAGGCACCGCTGGTCGGCCGCTATCCGGCGGCCTCCGTCGCGGACGAGGCCGATTTCGTGGTACGCACCGTCGACGAACTCGTCGGCGGGCTGTCGCACCGCTCGCTGGACTCCGGTCGGATCGACGGCCGGACCTCGAACGTGTCGTTCTCCGACATCGCGGTGCTGTACCGCACCGACGCCCAGGCGGCGCCGATCCTGGACGCGCTGGCCCGGGCGAACATCCCGGTGCAGAAGCGCTCGCACAACCGGCTGCGGGACCGCCCCGGCGTCTCGGTGATCGCCCGCGAGCTGCGGCACGCCGACGGGCTCGGCGGCTCGGTCGCCGCCCGGGTACGCCTGGCCGGGCAGGTACTCGCCGAGCGCCACGCCACCCCCACCCTGGACGCCACCGGCGGGATCGGCCCCGACGACATCTGGACGGCGGCCGACCTGCTCACCCCGCTCGCCCGGCGCTGCGGCGACGACCTGGAGCTGTTCCTGTCGCAGCTCGGCACGGGTGCCGAGGTGGACGCCCTCGACCCGCGCGCCGAGGCGGTCACCCTGCTCACCCTGCACGCCGCCAAGGGACTGGAGTTCCCGGTGGTCTTCCTGCCCGGCTGCGAGGACGGGCTGCTGCCGCTGCGCTTTCCCGGCTCGACGCCGACCGGGGAGGAGGTGGCGGAGGAGCGCCGGCTCTTCTTCGTCGGGCTGACCCGGGCACAGGACCGGCTCTATCTCAGCCACGTGGGCCGGCGGCTGCGACACGGCCAGGAGCGGGACTGCGTACCGTCGCCGTTCCTCGACGCGATCGACGCCGGGCTCTTCGAACGGCTCGGCGACAACGTGCCCCGCCGTCCGAAGGACCGCCAGCTCCGGCTGCTCTGAGCCGTTCCGACCGGACGCCGGGTTTCCCGCCGGTCAGGCGGCGAGGAGCACGGCGCCGAGTGCGCCGGTGAGCATCGCCGGACCGTGCGGCAGATGGTCCCGGCGGCCGACCCGACGCAGCCGGAGCAGCACGGCGGCGTACCCGCTGGCCAGCAGCAGGCCGGCCAGCGCGCCGGAGAGGGCCGTGCTCCAGCCGTACCAGCCGGTGGCGAAGCCCAGCCCGAGCGCGAGCTTGACGTCCCCCGGCCCCAGCCCGCCGGGGGAGAGCAGGACCAGCCCGAGGTACGCCCCGGCCAGCGACAGCGCGCAGGCCGCCGCCACCGCGTACCGGCCGAACTGGCCGGAGGTGAGGGTGGCCGCGCCGAGCAGCCCGGCGAGACCGGCCGCCGCAGGCAGGGTGAGCCGGTCGGGAAGCCGCCGTACCGCGACGTCCACGAAGCCGAGCACGATGCCGAAGCCGGCGATCCAGGCGTACGCCAGCAGCGGGAGTACGTCGTCGACCCGGGCGGCGAGCGCGGCGTACCCGCTCGCGGCGACGACCTCGACCAGCCCGGCGCGCGGACCGACGGCTCCCCGGCAGCGCGGACAGCGCCCGGTCGGCGGCAGCACACCGAGCGGATTGCGTCGGGCCGGCGCGCCGATCGTCGCCGCGCAGTGCGGACAGTTCCGCCGGATCGACCGTCCGACCGGGCTGTCGGGGCCCGGCGGGGATTCCCCGGGCGGGCCGGCGGCGGGTACGGCGTACCGGAGGATCTGTCGGCGCAGCAGCGGTCCGAGCAGGACTCCGAGGAGCCCGGCCGCCGCCACCACGCCCGGTGTCACGTCCCGCCCTGCACCCGGCCGGCGGTGCGGTCCGGGCGTGCACCGGCCGAGGACCGTGGGCCGGTCGAGGAGCGTGGGCCGGTCGAGGAGCGTGGGCGTTCGGTGGAGACGACCAGGGCGACGCCGAACACGATCACCGCACCGCCGAGCAGCACCTTCCCGGTCACCGGCTCGTCGAGCAGCAGCGCGCCGAGGGTGACCGCGACCACCGGGTTGACGTAGGCGTACGTGGCCACCAGCGAGATCGGCGCGTGGTGCAGCAGCCAGACGTAGGCGGTGAACGCGACCAGCGACCCGGCCACGGTGAGGTAGCCGAGGGCCAGCCACGAGCGGGTGCTGACAGCGCCGAGGTCGAAGCCGTGCGTCTCGCCCCGGGCCGCGCCGAGCACGGCCAGCGCCGCCGAGCCGGCGACCATCTCGTAGACGGTCGCCACGAACGGGTCCCCGGGCATGTCGAGCCGGCCGGAGAGGAACGAACCGACCGACCAGGAGACGGCGGAACCGACCACGGTCAGCGCCCCGACGATCGGGGCCGCGCCGACGCCGCCGGCCGGCAGTACCAGCAGCACCAAACCGGCGAAGCCGGCACTCACCCCGAGCAGGGTGGTCAGCCCGGGCCGGTCCCCGGTGCCGGCCCGGAGCATCACCACCAGCAGCGGCACGATGGCGATGAGCAGCGCGGCGACGCCGGAGGAGACCGCGGTCGACGGCGGCCCCGACTCGGCCAGTACCACCAGCCCGTTCCCGCCGGCCAGCAGCAGTACGCCGACCAGCGCGGCGCTGCCCAGCTGGCGGCGGGTCACCCGCAGCCCGCCGGGGCCGCGCCAGAGCCGGAGTACCACCGCCAGCACAGCGGCGGCGACCGCGAACCGGGCGGCCGCCGAGAGCAGCGGTGGCAGGGTCTCCACGGTGACCCGGATGCCGAGGTAGGTGGATCCCCAGACCAGGTAGACGACGCCGAGCGCGGTCCAGATCAGTGCGGAGCGGGTCACCGGCGCCGGGGCGGCGGGTTCCGGCTCGACCGGGACGACGCGCTCGGACTCGACCGGGGCGGCGGGTTCCGGCTCGACCGGGACGGTGCCGGCCGGCGAGGTTGGCGCGCTTCCGGGAGGTGAGCTCATCGGGGGGTCACGCTACGGTGACCACAGCAGGCTCGTCCCAGGCGGGTGGCGAGCCTCTCACCGATCCGTACCAGGAGGACAGTCGATGGCCAACTACGGACCGCCCGGCGGACCGTATCCCGGTCCGTCGCAGCCGTGGAGCAACCCGGACCGGCAGACCACCGACGAGTACGGCCAGCCGGTCGACCCCTGGGGCGATCAGGACCAGGCGGGCGGGCCGGCGCACTGGGGCGGCGGGCAGCCGTCGGCGCCACCCCCGGGCGGCTGGACCGCCTCCGACGCCGACCCGGTGTGGGCGACGCCGCCCCCGGATCCGTCGTGGTCCACCTCGACGCCGGACCCGATGCCGAAGGGTGGTGGCAACCGGACCTTCGTCGCCGTCCTGGTCGGGTTGGCGGTGCTGGTCCTCGGCGGTGCGGCGCTCGGCGTCTACCTGCTCGGTCGCGACGAGACGCCGTCGGACGCCCAGCCGCCGGTCACCGAGCAGTCCGAGGAGCCGACCGAGCAGACCAGCGCACCGGCCGAACCGGCGCCGACCAGCGCACCGGCGGCGCCGGACGCGTCCGCCACCGACGCGCGGTTCGTCAAGGCCGGTCAGTGCGTCCGGAACGAGGGTACGGAGGCGGCGCCGAAGCTGGCGATCACGGGCTGCACACCACAGACCTACGAGGTGCTCGCCCGCTACAACGGCGTGACCACCGGCGCCCCGGACGCCAAGGCCAAATGCGCCCAGGTGCAGAACTACACGAACTTCTACTTCTTCAACAGCGAGCTGGACGAACTGGACTTCGTGCTCTGTCTTCGGAAACGATAGTTCCGCGGAGTGCCGCCTCCCGGCGCTCCGACGAGACCGGCGGAGGTTCGAGCGACCTGCCGCGTACGATCCGCGCCTAGCCGACCCCTGCGTCAACCCTCCCAGCTTTGCGTGACGCGGTCGGCGCGCCCGCCCCTGGAGAAGCATGTCGATTTACGGAACGCCTGCCGGAGGGCAGCCCGAAGACCCGTACCGGTCCCAGTCCCCCTCGTCGGGCCCGCCGGCCGGTGGCGATCCGCCGCCGCCACCGATTCCCGGCTACCCGCCGCCCGGCTATCCGCCGCCGGTCGGCACCGGGCATGGGCAGCCGAACGACGCAGCGGGTCCGGCGTGGGGCCAGCCACCGTCGAGCGGCGGACCGTACCCGACAGGTAGCCCGTACGGCGCTCCCGCCGGGCCGGCTACGCCGTACGGTCCGGCCAGTGCCCCGGCGGGGTCCGGTCGTGGGCTGAAGATCGCTCTCATCGTCGGCGGGATCATGTTGCTGCTGCTCTGCGCCTGTGTGGGCGGCGGAGTGTGGTGGCTGGTCGACCGGGCCGGCGACGACTCCGGGCCGGACGTCGGTGCCCCCGCCCCGAGCAGTTCGGCGGGGTCGACCCCGAGCCGTCCCCCCGGCACCCCGTCCGAGCGGTACGCCAAGGGGGACTGTGTGGTCAACGACGGCACCGACGACGAGCCGGAACTTCGCAAGGTGCCGTGTGGACCGGGCACCTACGAGGTGGTGTCCCGGATTCCGTTCAGCACCGACGCGGACCAGTGCAAGAACGACCCGGTCTTCGGCTCGCCGGAGGCGGACGCCAACTACGTACAGGACGACCCGCTGGACCTGGGTGACTTCGTACTCTGCCTGAAGCGGCGCTGACCAGCCGGCGCGGATCGGCTTCGGTAGGGAAAACTAGGGCCGTCTAGCATTCACGCTAGACGGTCCTAGTTTCTGCTCGACGATCCGGTGACGGCGCGACACGAGTACCCCGGTCTACGGATGTCTAGCGCCCCGGCTAGACGGCCCGATAGCGTGCGATACGTGGATCCGGTCCGCAACCCGTACGCGCCGGGCGCCGGCCAGCGCCCGCCCGAACTCGCCGGGCGGGGGCGGGAGCTCGAGGTCTTCGACATCGTGCTGGAGCGGATCGCCCGAGGCCGCCCCGAACGCAGCCTCGTCCTCACCGGCCTGCGCGGAGTCGGCAAGACCGTACTGCTCAACACGCTCCGGTCCCAGGCGATCAGCCGGCTCTGGGGCACCGGGAAGATCGAGGCCCGGCCGGACCAGTCGATTCGCCGCCCGGTGGCCGCCGCCCTGCACATGGCGATCCGGGAGCTGGCGCCCCGGCACCGGGCACCCGACCGGATCGACGACTTCCTCGGCGTGCTCAAGGCGTTCGCGCTGCGTTCGGCTCCGGCCGGCTCGGGGCGGGGTGCCGGGGCGGCCCGACTGCGGGACCGCTGGCAACCCGGCATCGACGTACCGGCGGCGAGCGGGCGGGCGGACTCCGGCGACATCGAGATCGACCTGGTCGAACTCTTCACCGACGCGGCCGAGGTCGCCGCCGACGTCGGTACCGGGGTCGCGGTCTTCCTCGACGAGATGCAGGACCTCGGCCCCGAGGACGTCTCCGGGCTCTGCGCCGCCTGCCACGAGCTGTCCCAGCTCGGCGCGCCGCTGATCGTCGTCGGTGCCGGGCTGCCGCACCTGCCCGCCGTACTCTCCGCCGCCAAGTCCTACTCGGAGCGGCTCTTCCGCTACCAGCGCATCGACCGGCTGGACCGGATCGCCGCCGACCAGGCGCTCTGCGCCCCCGCTGCCCGGGAGCAGGTCGAATACGAGCCGAAGGCGCTCGACCTGCTCTACGAGAAGTCCGGCGGCTATCCGTACTTCGTCCAGGCGTACGGGAAGGCGACCTGGGACGCGGCGCCCCGCTCCCCGGTGACCGCCGCCGACGTCCGGGTCGCCGCGCCCGAGGCCGAGGCCGAGTTGGCGGTCGGGTTCTTCGGGTCCCGCTTCGAGCGGGCGACCCCGGCCGAACGGGAGTACATGCGGGCGATGGCCGCGCTCTCCCTGGTCGAGGCGCCGGACGGCGACGACGGCACCGGGGGTGCCCCCCGGGACGACATGGACGCCGCCGTCTCCACCGCCGAGATCGCCCGTTCGCTCGGGCGCAAGCCGGCCAGCCTCTCGCCGGCGCGGGACGCGCTGATCAAGAAGGGGCTGATCTACTCGGGCGAGCGCGGAACGGTGGCCTTCACGGTTCCGCACTTCGGCCGGTACCTGCGGACCCAGCCGGCCTGACCGGCACCGCGCGGCGCCCCGCGACCGGCACCACCCGACAACCTGGCGGACCTCAGACCTGTGACCAGGGCGGCGGGAAGGTCACCTCGCCGCTCGGCACCGGGTCGTCGGAGCCGTCCACCGACGGCAGCACCAGCACCTGCCACGGATCACCCAGCCCGGACCACTGGCTGGTCAGCCCGAACCGGGCGGCTGGCTCGAACCCGAACCGGCGGTAGTAGGCGGGGTTGCCGAGCACCACCACCAGGCGCTCGCCGAGTTCGGCGGCGGCGTCGAGCGCGGCCCGGACGACGTCCTGGCCGTAACCGCGACGCTGCCGGGACGGCCGCACCGCCACCGGGCCGAGCGCCAGCGCGGGAAGTCCGCCGGGCCACACCTCGACCCGGCTCAGCAGGGCGTATCCGACCAGTTCGCCGTCGACCTCGGCCACCATGGACAGCTCGGGCAGCCACGCGTCGCTGACCCGTAGCGCCTCGACGAGCTGCACCTCCGCGGGCAGCCGGGTGTCCGGGCTGGCGAACGCCTCGGCGACAAGTTGCCGGATCGCCACGGCGTCGGCCGGACCCTCTGCGCGGAGCCGCACGGTCGTCACAGCTCGCGACGGTACCGCGACCGCGCCGTCCAGTCTCCCACTTCGAGGGGTGAAGAACGTTGCGAACGGGTAAGACTTGAGCCATGAAACCCGTACGCACCGTGGCCCGTACCCTGTTGAGCACGATCTTCGTGGTCAGCGGCGCCCGCGCCGTGGCCAACCCCGAACTGCACGTGGACCGGGCGAAGCGGGTGACGGACAAGGTCGCCCCGCTGTTGCAGGGCATGCACGAGGGAATCCCCACCGATCCGACGAGTCTGGTCCGGGCCAACGGCGCCGCCCAGTTGCTCGGCGGGCTGCTGCTGGCCACCGGGCACTTCACCCGACCGGCGGCGGCGCTGCTGGCCGGCACGCTGGTGCCGACCACCATGGCCGGGCACCGGTTCTGGGAGCAGGAGGACCCGGCGCAGCGGCGCCTGCACCAGGTCCACTTCATGAAGAACCTCGGGCTGATGGGCGGGCTGCTGCTCGCGGCGGCGGACACCGAGGGCCGGCCGGGGCTGGGCTGGCGGGCCAGCCACGCGGTGGGTGGCGGCCGTCGACGGGTACGCCGGGCGGTGCGCAGCGCCCGCCGGGACGCCCGGATCGCCGTACGCTCCGCGGCGGCGGCCCGGAAGCTGCCTGGCTGATCCCGCCGCACCCCGCCACCCCGGGGATCGCCGCTGCCGGTTGCCGGATGGTCGGCCGTCGGTGTGCCGGGCGGTGCCGGGATCTCGCCGATCGGGCCACGCTCCATGCCGGACATATGCTAGTTTCACCTGACTGAGCAGCTGTGAATCACCTGAACCGCACTCCCTGCGTTAACGCGGTGGAAATGTCGCGAACCAGTGTGGGATCGGACACGGTCGCATAACGCAGGAGGCATTCGAGTGACCCACCGTTCTAGGCTCCTCGGAGGACCTGGGCGGAAGACCGACATTGGTACGGGGGTGGCCACGCCATGCCGGCGACCGTCGAAAGACGGCTAGGCCGCCTCGCCCCAGTCCGCCGCTTTGCTCGTGGGATCGACCGTCGAGCAGTCGTACGGATCGGCGTCGTCGCCGTCGTCTGCTACGCCGCGTGGCTCGCCATCGCCACGTTCGGACGGCCGTACAACTTCTTCGACATGAAGATCTACCACGGCGCGGTGGTCTGGTGGGCGGGCGGACACGAGCTTTACGACTTCATCGCACCCAGGACCACCCTCGGCTTCACCTATCCACCCTTCGCCGGGCTGGTCATGCTGCCGATGGCGAGCATCCCGCTCGGTCTCGCCGGCTGGACCAACATCGTCGCCAGCGTCGCGACCCTGGCGGTCGTACTCGCCGCCCTGCTCAAGCCGATCACCAACCGGCTCGGCTGGTCGCTCTGGTTCACCCTCGGCCTCGCCGTGCCGATGGCGGTCGCCATCGAGCCGGCCCGGGAGACGCTCGGCTACGGCCAGGTCAACCTGCTGCTCTTCGGTCTGGTCATGGCCGACCTGGTGGCGCTGCGCTGGCGGGCCCGGCGCGGCAGCCGGATCAGCGCCGGTGACGGCCCGCTGCGCCGGCTCTTCTTCAGCGGCGCCTGGGCCGGGGTCGGCATCGGCCTGGCCACCTCGATCAAGCTCACCCCGGCGCTCTTCGTCGTCTACCTGCTGATCACCCGGCAGTGGCGCGCCGCGGCGACCGCGGTCGGCACCGCGATCGCCGTCACCGTCGGCACCTTCGCGATCGCCGGCCGCGAGTCGACCACCTACTTCATGTCGGTGCTCTGGCAGACCGAGCGGGTCGGCGCGGCGGACATGACGCCGAACCAGTCGCTGGCCGGCGTGCTCGCCCGGCTGTACGACTCGATCGAGACCCCCACCCTGCTCTGGCTCGCCTTCGCGATGCTGCTGCTGGCGCTCGGACTCTCCCGCGCCTCGCACTCGCACGCCGACGGCGACGAGCTGACCGCCTTCACCCTGGTCGGGCTCACCACCAACGTGATCAGCCCGATCTCCTGGTCGCACCATCTGGTCTGGGTGATCCCGGCGATCCTGATCCTCGCCGACGCCGCGAGTCGACGCCGGACCGCCAGTCGGGGCCCGTGGCCGCGTCCTGCACACTCGACGGCCGGTCCCGCCGGGGTCACCGGACTGCGCGCACCGATCTGGTTCCCCACCCTGACCGGCCTGCGGCACGGCGTGGCCGCGATCGGGCTCTACCTGCTCTTCCTGATCTCACCCATCTGGCCGTACGAGCACCAGCTGCCGGAGGTGTCGCACTACCAGGACGGCTTCTTCGGCGCCCTGATGGAGAACTCGCTCGCCCTGGCGATCATCCTGTTGGTCGCCGCGCTGCCGTGGCGGCCCGGCGCCGAGCCGGCGTTCTACGCCGAACACGCCCGGTTCGACCGCCGGCTCGCCGGCCAGCGGTGACACGCCAGCGGTGACACGCGGACCTGCCGGCCAGCGGTAGCGGGACGGACGACGACCAGCGACGGCGACCGGCTCGCTCGCCGGTCGGCGTCAGGGGCAGTTCACCCACTCCTCGGTGCCGTCGGCGAAGAGCTGCCGCTTCCACACCGGCAGCCGGGCCTTGACCTCGTCGACCAGCCGGGCGCAGGCCGCGAACGCCGCCGCCCGGTGCGCGGTGCTCACCGCCGCCACCAGGGCGACGTCGCCGATCTCCAGCGGGCCGAGCCGGTGCGAGACCGCCACCGCGTGTACGTCCGGATCGGCCGCGATCTCGGCCGCCACCTCCCGCAGCACCTCCGCCGCGCTCGGGTGGCCCTCGTATTCGAGCCGGAGCACCGACCGGCCGTGGTCGTGGTCGCGTACCACGCCCTGGAAGGAGACCACCGCGCCGGCGGCGGCGTCGGCGACCACGGACTCGTGGAAGGCCACGTCCAGCGGGGCGGTGCCGACGGCGGCGTGCAACCGTCCGGTCGGCGGCACGGCTCCGGTGTCGACGGCCGGCTCGCTCCGTACGCTCATCTCACACTCCTTGCTGGGGTCGCTCACCGGGCAGCAGCGGCAGCGGTACGAGTGGCACCCGGTCGCCCGGTTCGCCCGTGGTGCCCGGGGCGATCACGGCGAACCCGGCCGCCCCGGCCAGCCCGCGCAGCATCGCCGAGCCGACGTGCCGGACCGGGGTGGCGGTGTTGTCGGCGGGGTCGACCCGGACCAGCGCCAGGTGGGTGAAGTCGCCCCGCCCGGTCACCGGCTCGGCCAGCGTCACCCGGGGCAACTCCGGCATCACCCGGCCGCGCAACCCGGCCAGCAGCGGGGCGACCAGGGAGACGGTCGCGACGATCGCCGACTGTGGATTGCCCGGCAGCCCGGCGACGAACCGGCCCCGCCCGTCCGGCCCGGTCACCCGGGCGAGCAGCATCGGAAAACCCGGGCGTACGGCCACGGTGTTGACGACATATTCCGCGTCGAGTTCGCGCAACGCCGGATGCAGGTGGTCGACCGGGCCGTGCATGGTGCCGCCGGTGGTGCAGACCAGGTCGGCGGTGGCGAGCCCCTGGCGAAGCGCCTCGACGTGCGCCTCCAGGGTGTCGGCGACCGGGCCGACGACATCGGCGGCGGTGATGGTGCAGCCGTACCGGCGCAGCCAGGCGGGAACGGCCGGGCCGAGCGAGTCGCGTACCCGTCCGGCGCCGGGACGGCCGGCGGTGAGCAGCTCGTCACCGAAGATGATCAGGGCGGCCCGGGGTGCCCGCCGGACCCGGAGGGTGTCGTAGCCGCACGAGGCCGCCAGCCCGATCACACCGGGGTCGACCGGGGTACCGGCCGGCAGCAGCTCCTCACCGGCGTGCGCCTCCTCGCCGGGGGCCCGCCACTCCGGCCCCGACCGCAGCGTGCCGGCGACGAGCCCGTCGGCGGTACGCGTCGACTCCTCCACCCGGAGCACCCCGGCCGCACCGGCCGGCAGCATCGCACCGGTGGCGATCTCGACGGCGGTGCCCTCCTCGTTCAGCGGCGGCGGTGTGCTGCCGGCGAGGACCCGGCCGACGATCCGCCACGGCCCGGTGCCGCGTACGGCCCAGCCGTCCACGCTCGACGTCGGAAAGGCGGGCAGGTCGGTGAGGGTGGTCAGCGACTCGGCCAGGGTCTGGCCGTCGGTCTCGGAGACCGGCATCTCGACGGGTTCCGGTGCGGCGGCGCGGCCGGCGTCGTAGACCCTGGAACGCGCCTGCGCCCAGTCCAGCGTCGGTGGACCGGCCGACGGATCGGCGGCGACGGCCGCCTCGGTGCTCACGCCGCCCCACCCGCTCCGAGTAGGGCCGCCTGCTGCGCGCTCCTCACGTTCACCGTCCGAGCCTATCCTCGCGGTACGACCGCCCGCCGACGAGTTCAGTCGGTACGCGGGTGGTCGCCGCCCCGGAGCTGGTCGACCGCGTGCCCCAGGATCGGCCCGAGTACGGCGAGCCCGTCCCTGGCGCCACCGGTGGAGCCGGGCAGGTTGACGACCAGCATCCGGCCGATCGCACCCGACAGGCCACGGGAGAGCGCGGCCGTCGGTACCCTTTCCCGGCTGTGCGCCCGGATCGCCTCGGCGATGCCCGGGATCTCGTAGTCGAGCAGTGCCCGGGTCACCTCGGGAGTCCGGTCGGTCGGGTTGATGCCGGTGCCGCCGCTGGTCAGCACCACGTCGACACCCTCGGCCGCCGCGCGGCGCAACTCGACGCCGACCGGGTCGCCGTCGCGCACCACCACCGGCTCGTCGACCTGGCAGCCGAGCTTCGTCAGCCCCTCGACCAGCAGCGGGCCGCTGGTGTCGGCGTAGACGCCGGTGGCCGCGCGGTTGGAGGCGACCACCACCCGGGCCCGGATCACGGCCGGTCCGCCGGTCGGGTCCAGTCGCCGGTCTTGCCGCCTTCCTTGCGCAACACGCGTACCCCCTCGATCGAGGCCGCCGGGTCGACGGCCTTGACCATGTCGATCAGCGCGAGCCCGGCGGTGGCCACCGCGGTCAGCGCCTCCATCTCCACGCCGGTCCGGTCGGCGGTCCGGACCGTCGCGGTGATCTCGACCGTGTCGTCGCCGGGCTCCAGGTCGACGGTGACGCCGTGCAGGGCGATCGGATGGCAGAGCGGGATCAGGTCCGGGGTGCGTTTCGCGCCCATGATGCCGGCGAGCCGGCCGACGGCCAGGGCGTCGCCCTTCGGCAGCCCGTCCCGGCGCAGCAGCTCGACCACCTCGGCCGTGGTACGCAGCCGGCCGGCGGCAACGGCCCGGCGCACCGAGACCGGTTTGGCGGAGACGTCGACCATCCGGGCCGACCCGGCGGGATCGACGTGGGTGAGGTGCGCGGGCTCGGTCACACGGCGAGCTTAGAGGAAGGCCGGTCCGCGAACGCCGGCTCCACCAGCCGCTGCCCGGTCGGAACGCCACTGGCGGCACAGCGGTTCGGGTGAGGAAACGGATGCCACTTGGAAACCTGTCGCGGGTGCGTCACGACAGCCGTACCCGCTCCCTCACCCTTACCGCAGCGGTGATCGGGGGGCGACCACCGCAGCCGGTCTCTTGTCGATTCCCCCGATGCTCGACCACGACACGACCGATGCGGAGAACCCTAGGCGGGGCCGAGATAGAAACTCGATAGATGATCGATACGTCCGGTGAACCGGCCCGACTCGGGCACCTGCCGGTCCTCCGTCGGTTGGGGGCAGCGTCACCGCGATCGAGAACTCGACTGGTCACCACTCGCAGCCAGGACCAGCCGAGTCAGCTTGCGCTCCACCTCGAAGCGTTCCGGCACACCCATTTTTCTGAAGATCGCCAACGCCCGCTCCCAGTGCCGACGCGCCTCAGCCGGATCCTGCGTTTCCAGTCCCGCCATTGCCGCCAACGCCCGCCCCTGCTCGTACGGGTAGCTGGCCCGTGTCGCCAGCGTCAGCGCCTCACGATGATAGTCGAGCGCCTTCGTGGGCATGCCCAGCGCCGCAAGTGTCAGTCCGATGCCGTTGAGAGCCGCGGCCTGGCTGAGCGATTCACCTCGACGGGTGGCGGTGGCAAGTGCCAATTCGTAACGCTGCCGGGCCTCGTCCAGCCGTCCCAGCTCGCGGTAAGCAGTACCGAGGTTGTCAAGCGCGAAGGGAAGGCCATACGGGTTACCCGTTCTGTCCTTGAGCCAGAGCGCGGCTCGCAGGTATCGAATCGCCCGCTCATGCTGACCAAGGCGGACCCTGACCGCTCCAATGTTGGTCAAGGCCAACGCGACGTCGAACGGCCTCTGGGCGATGCGACTGACATACAGGTGCAGCCGGTGGACCGAGAGCGCCTCCCTGTACTCCCCCAGGAGCATCAACGACCAGCCGTAGCTCGGCAGGACGGACGACGCGTCGATCGCCCATCGTCGACGGTCGGCCAAGGACTGACGGTAGATCGCCAGCGACTCGGTCAACCTACCCAGTTGACAGTAAACAATCGCGAGATTCGTTCTACTTATACACATGCCCTGCCGGTCGTCGACAGATTTCCGCACCTCAATCGCCCGTTTCAGGTCGCGTAGTGCCCGCTGCGGGTCACCGATCTGCAACCAGGCATAGGCCCGGTAGTTGTGAGCGGCCGCGCTTGCCGAGAGGTTACCGAGAGAATCTGCTGCCTCCACCGCATGGCGTTGGGTTTCCAGGATGTCGTCGTGGTATCCACGGATGAAATAGAACCTCCACACCACTCGGGCCAGTCGCCACACCTCATCCAGATGCCGGCCTTCAACTGCGACGCGGATCAGACAGAGCAGGTTGCTCCGCTCCTCTTCGAGCCAGTCCGGGCCAACGGACGAGAACGCGGCGACCAGGTCGGGACGCATCGGCGAATCGAGTCCCAGTTGGTCCGCCAATGCGACCGGTTCGACAGTACGGTTGGCGACGAGGGCGAGATGCAGGTAGTGGTCGAGTAGCCGATGGATCGCGAGCCTCCGGTCGGCGGGTTCCAGCGCGACCGTGAGCAGTTGCTCGGCGTAGTCACGTAGCAGGTCGTGTAGTCGGAATCGGTCTACACGGGGCTCCTCCACCAGGTGACGATCAACGAGTTCGTCGAGAACGAGACTCGCCTCAGCCAGTGACAGGTCGGCCAGCGCAGCCACCGCACCCGTCCCGAAGTGTTCACCGGGATAGAGTCCGAGCAGCCGAAACACTCGTTTCACGGGCTCTCGAAGTGGTTCGTACGACAGGGCGAACACGGCGGCGACGGTCCGGTCCTCGGCGAAAAGCTCGCCGAGTACGTGGCCGCCTCGGTCAAGTCGCTGCGCGAGGTCCGCCACACGCCAGCCGGGCCGGTGGGTGAGGCGGGCACCGGCCAACCGGATCGCCAGGGGAAGGTAGCCACATCGGCGTGCCACCGCCGCGGCGGCCTCTGGTTCGGCTCGTAGCCGGTCCCGCCCGGCAACCCGTGCCAGCAGATTGATCGAATCCTCCTCGTCGAAAACCGCCAACGACTCGGGAGGGTTCCCGTCACCGGCAAGCAGCCGACGACGACTGGTCACCAGCACGAGCGTGCCGGGCGCGGCGGGCAGCAGCGGTTCGACCTGATCCCTGCCGCCCGCGTTGTCGAGCACGACGATGACCCGCCGGGCCGCAAGTTCCGACCGCCACAACGCGATCCGGTGCTCGAGTTCGGCGGGAATCCGGCCTGCCGGTACGCCGAGTTGCCGTAGCAGGGTCACCAGTGCGGCGGCGGGGTCAACCGGCCTGGCTGGGCTGTGTCCTTGCAGGTCGATGAAGAGCTGTGCGTCTGGGTACCGTGCGGTGAGCTTGGTGGCGACGTGCACCGCGAGGGCCGTCTTGCCGATTCCCGGCATCCCATCGATCATCTGCACGACTGCGGTTGCCGGGTCCGCGTGCTCCGCCGTCGTCATCAGCCTCAACACGGCGTCCGTTCGACCAGTGAAGTCGGCGAGCGGCCGAGGAAGCCAGCTAGTCGGGGCCTCCGACGCCCGATCTGCCCGCCGGATGGGGGAGACGACAGTCGGATCGGTGGCCCGGACCGGGACGGACGAACGTGTCTCCACGCGAAGGGTAATTGGAAGGTCGCGGTTGAGTACTGCCTTGTGCAGTCGCTCCAGCTCCTCCCCGGGATCGATGCCGAGCTGGTCGATCAGCAGAGCTCGTGCGGTGGCGAATGCGTTCAGGGCTGCGGGGACGTCCGCGTCCTCGTAGTGGGCGCGGATCAACAGCGCGTGACCGCGTTCGCGTAGGGGGTTAGCTCGTAGATGCTCGCGGAGCATCGTGATGGCCTGGCGGGGTCGGCCCGTGGCCAGGCAGAGTTCGGCCCATTGTTCGACCAGGCCGAGCCGCTGCTCGATCGCACTCGTCCGCCGCGCGGACAACACCGGTCCGAGCGGCACCCCCGACAACATCGGTCCCCGCCACCGCTGCTCGGCCCGGCAGAACAGGTCGTCCGCGTCCGACAGACCCCCGGCAGCGACAGCCTCGCCGGCCCGCTCGCACTCGGCTTCGAAGCCGAGCAGGTCGATGTCGTCGGGCTCCGCCCGCAACTGGTAGCCGGGACCGCATCGGACCAGCAGACCCTTCGTCGAATTCAGCCGGTCGAAGATCCGTCGGAGGCTCGCCGCGTAGCCGCGGGTGTTCGCCACCGCCGACGCCGGTGCCGCCTCCGGCCACAGCTCGTCGATCAACTCCTCGACTGTGACCAGCCGACCGGGCCGGATCGCCAGCATCGCCAGCACGGCCTTTTGTTTCGGGGGACCGGATGGCATCGGCGACCCGTCTATGAGGACCTGCATCGGCCCGAGCAGCCGAATGTCAATCATCGCGGCACCAAACCAGACAAACGAGACGAACTCGGCCAGTCACCGGGAGCAGCCTACCGATCATCTCTAAGACACATTCATCAACGTCATTTTTTTGTCACATCCGTCGCCGCGTAACAGAACCCCACCTACGGACGCTATCCCCCAAGATGAGAGGGTTTGCCGTACGGGTGGACGCAGGGTCAGCAGATCGACACGAAGCGAGTTCTACCAGGTCATCCGATGGAAGCCGGCCGACGAGCGACCGACACTCGACGTCAATCGAGTGGGACGGATCACGTCTCTCACCCACGCCGCGAACCTCGCCGTGAAACAGCAACGAATCCTATAACGCGCAGATCGGATCTTCCAATGCACCGGCAGAGCGGGTATCCCGGAGGAAGCCCTCCCGTTCCTGCGTCCACGGCCCGGTAGATGCCTGACGCTCTGGATGCCATATATGGACAGAGCGTGACGAATCAGACGGTAGTTGACTAATACTGAGTATACCGACATTTATTGTCGCTAACCCTGCCGTTGTAGCCCTAAGCTCTCCCCCATCGAACAACGGGAAAGACCGACGGGGACTATTCCGAACAATTCGGTTGCAGGCGGACAGCTTATCGAAGGGGGCACAGGGCGATGCGCTCCAACGACTGGTACTAGGAGATTCGACCCGTCACACAGCGGTGTTGAGGTTGCTACCGTTACAGACCACAAGGGTTCGGTGACGTTGAGGAACCGGTGTGAGTCAGGGACAGCGAAACGACAACGAGACCGATCAGCGGCTACAGCCGCTCCTCGGTCTCGTCGCTGTTTCCGCGGTCCTCGCCACAGTCCTGTCGCTGCTGAACACCCCCAGACCACCAAGGTCCTTCGACGACCTGGTGATGGTGCTGGCACTCATCCTGACGATCACGGTAAGCGCGAGCGTGCAGGCGCCAATCAGGATCCGCTCCACAACCCATGCCATCACGTGGAACGACACCGCGATCGTGATAGGCGTGGCCGTGGCACCCACCTCCTGGGTGGTGCTCTGCACCGGTGTCAGTTTGGCGATCTTAAGCAGGGTCCATCGCACGCCCCCCATTAAGGCGATTTTCAATATCAGCAAGAACATGCTCGTTGCCGCAGCCGCCGGTACGACACTGACGCTCGTGGACTGGGTGTGGCCACCCAGAGGACTCCAGCAGATGATCGGCCTGGTGGCACTCGCCTACACGGTCGCGGCGCTGGTCGACGAGATTGTCGCCATGCCGGTGATCGCGCTCGCGGCCCGGCGAAAGATCAGGCAACAGTTCAGTGCCAACTGGGATCTCAGACTCGTCGGCTACGCGGTGCGTTTCGTGGTCGCGGTCCTCACACTGATACTCCTGAAGGTCGACGTCCGACTGCTGGTGGCAATCCCCCCACTGGCGCTCAGTCTGCATCTGACGTACTCGACGCGGGTGCGGGCCCGGGCAGAGCGGCAGGCCTGGCAGGACCTGGCGCACACCACCGACGCGCTCAACGTCGTCGACATCAACGCCGTACTGCACACCGCCGTCGCCCAGGCCGCCAACCTCTTCTCCGCCGACGAGGTCGAGGTCGAGCTGCGGGAGAGCAGGCGCACCGTCCGGGGCAACAGCGAGACCGTCACGTACGACGGCTTCGCCAGCCAGCCCTCGACGGTCAACGGCTCGGTCATCCCGATGGAGATGAAGGGGTACGACGGCAGCCACATCGGGATGCTGCGGCTGCGCTTCCGGGGGCCGGTCAAGCTCTCCGAGCGGGAGCAGTACACCCTGCGTACCTTCGCCTCGGCGCTCTGCACGGCGGTCCGCAACGCGTCGGCGTACGCCGAGTTGAACCGGGTGGCCGAGGAGCACGCGCACGCCGCCGCGCACGACGCGCTGACCGGCCTGGCCAACCGGCGACACCTGCTCGACCGGGGCGCCGAGCAACTCGGCCAGCGCCGCACCGAGGGGGTGCTGGCGCTGCTGCTGATCGACCTCAACCACTTCAAGGAGGTCAACGACACCCTCGGGCACGCGGCCGGCGACCGGGTACTGATCCAGGTCGCCGAGCGGCTGCGCGGCGCCGTACACGGGGAGGACCTGGTCGCCCGGCTCGGCGGGGACGAGTTCGCGGTGCTCTTCCACGGTCTGCCGGCCCCGGCGGTCGCCGCGCACCGGGCCGAGGCGCTGCTCACCGCGCTGCACGAGCCGATCGAGCTGGACGGGATGCGGATCAGCGTCGAGGCCAGCGGCGGCATCGCGGTCGCGCCGAGCAGCGGCGGGATGACCGAGCTGCTGCGCCGCGCCGACGTGGCCATGTACCAGGCCAAGCGGGCCGGACGCCGGATCGCCACGTACGCCGCGACCCGGGACACCGCCGACCTCGGCCGGCTCTCGCTCGGCGGCGACCTGCCCAGGGCGGTGGCCGACCACGAGTTCACCGTCAACTTCCAGCCCATCGTCGACCTCGGCAGCGGCGAGGTGGTCGCCGCCGAGGCGCTCGCCCGCTGGCGGCACCCGGCCCGGGGCACCATCGACCCGCTGCGGTTCCTGGAGACGGTGGAACGGTCCGGGCTGCTGCCGGCGTTCGCCGAGGCCGTCCTCGACCAGTCGCTGATCGCCGTCAACACCTGGCGGGAGGCCGGCTTCGACCTGCCGGTGGCGGTCAACGTCTCGCCGCGCAGCCTGCTGGACGCCCGGTTCCCCGGTTCCGTACTGGCCCGGCTGCGCGCGCACGACCTGCCACCGGACCGGCTCGTGCTGGAACTGACCGAGACGTTGACACTCAGCCAGCTCGAAGTGGTCGACCAGGTACTCGGGCAGCTCCGGGACGCGGGTATCCAGCTCGCCCTGGACGACTTCGGCACCGGGTACTCGTCGCTGTCGGTGCTGTCCCGGATTCCCGTACACGAATTGAAGATCGATCGGGGCTTCGTCACCGCTATGGAGACCTCGGCCGAGGCCACCGCGGTGATCCGGTCCACCGTCGACCTGGGCCGGAGCCTCAACCTGAGCGTGGTGGCCGAGGGGGTGGAGAGCGAACCGCAGCGCCGCGCGCTCTGGGAGCTGGGCTGCGCCGCCGGGCAGGGGCACCTCTTCGCCCGACCGATGCCGGCCGCCCGGCTGCTCGCCGCCCTGCACCAGGGCGCGGGCGGCCGACCCGGCACGCTGGCCCCCGCCCTGCACGACGAGGGCGCCGTGGTGCGGCTCTCCCCCGGCCGCCGGCCCGGGCCGCGCCGCGCCGAGCGCCTGCCGCACCTGCCGGCGTAACCGCCGCGCGCGTCGCCGGGCGTCTGCCAGACTTGCCCGCGTGAGTGCCACGGACGAACTGGACACCTCGCCGACCACCCGGGCGCCGGAAGGCCGGGGATACTGGCGCCGGGCCGACCGGGCGGCGGGTGGCCTCGCCGCCGACCTGGTGCTCTACCTCCTCTCCGCCGGCTTCGCCGCCGTCACCGCGGCCACCTCCACACTCCTGCCGCACCGGGCCTGGGGCAGCGTCGCCGTCGCCGGCTACCTCGTCGCCACGATCCTGGTGCTCGGACAGCTTCTCGTCCGGCACAGCCGACCCGGTTCCCGGCTGGCCGGTACGGGCGCCCGGGGCGGGTTGACGGTCGCCACCTGGGCCGCCACCGCCCTGCTGCCGCTGGTCTGGCAGGCGGTCGAACGGGTCGGCGGCCGGCTCGACCGGGCCCAGGAGGAGGTGGTGGTGGTCGAGCACTCCGGTGCGCGGCTGCTCGACCACGGCACGTCGTACCTGACCCGGGACGCCATCGCCGCACTGCCGGGCGGGGAGCAACTGCTCGGCTACACCCCGTACCAGCCGGGGATGGCCCTCTTCGGGCTGCCCCGCGCCCTCGCCGGCACCGCGTGGTGGACGGACGCCCGGATCTGGTTCGCCGTGGCCACCGCCGTCGCGCTCGGCCTTGCCGTGCTGCTGCTGCGTCGGCCGGCGGCGGTTTCCGCCGGCCGCGCGGCGCCGTCGGCGGAGCGGACCGACGCCCGGGGCGCCGCGCTGATCCGGGCGGTACAGCTCGCGACGGTACTGCCGATCTGCGCGCTGACCCTGGCGACCGGCGGCGACGACCTCCCGGTCCTCGCCCTCTGCCTGCTCGCCCTCGCCTGCGCCGCCCGGGACCGCTTCCTCGCCGCCGGGCTGGCGGTCGGGCTCGCGGCGGCGCTGAAACTCTTCGCCTGGCCGGTCGCGCTGGTCCTGCTGGTGCACGCCGCCGTCCGGGGCCGCCGGAGCGGGCTGCGGCTGGCGGTCGGGGCGCTCGGCCTGCCGATCGCCGCGCTCGTCCCGGCCCAGCTCGTCGACTCGGCGGCGTTGGTCGAGAACGTGCTGCGCTTCCCGCTCGGCCACGGCCTGGTCAGCAGTCCGGCCGCGTCGCCGTTCCCGGGGTACCTGATCGCGCAGGCGCTGCCGGCCGGCCGGGTGGTCGCCGCCGCGCTGCTGGTCGCGGCCGGGGCGCTGATCGCCGTCCTGCTGCTGCGCCGTCCGCCCCGCACGGCCGCCTCCGCCGCGCTGTTCTGCGGGTACGGGTTGCTCGCCGCGATCCTGCTGATGCCGTCGACCCGGTTCGGGTACCTGCTCTACCCGGTCGCCTTCCTCGGCTGGGTCCCCGCGCTCCGGCTCGCCACCGGCGCGGGTCGGGGTGGACCGGCCGGCGGCGACACGCCGGACCCCGACTACACGCCGGTACCGACGGCCGTTCCGTGAACCCGTTACGTCCCGTGAATTCGGGTCGTTCTGCGAACCCGCGTGGTTCCGGGAACCCGCGTCGTTCCGTGCACCCGTTCCGTTCCGCCGAGCCACCCGGGCCGGACGAACCCGACGAGCCGGCCGCGCTACCGGGCCGGCCCGGCTGGGACGTCCTCGCCGCGGTCGCTCTCGGCGGTGCGCTCGGCTCGGCCGGCCGGTACGGGCTGGCGGTGCTCTGGCCGCACGCCGCCACCGGCGTACCGTGGGCGACCCTGGTCACCAACCTCTCCGGCTGCGCGTTGATCGGCCTGCTGATGCGGCTCGTCACCACCGCTGCCGCCCCGCACCGGCTGGTCCGGCCGTTCCTCGGCACCGGGATCCTCGGCGGCTACACCACGTTCTCCACGTACGCGGTGGAGACCCGGGGACTTCTCGCCGCCGGCCGCCCCGGTGTCGCCGTCGGCTACCTGCTCGGCACGCTCGCCGGAGCACTGGTCGCGGTACGCCTCGGGATATGGGCAGCGGACCGGGTGCGGTCGTGACCCGCCGGGCGGTACGACGATGCTGACCTGGGCGGCGGTACTGGTCGGCGGGGCGGTCGGCGCGGTCGGCCGGTTCATGGTCAACTGGCTGGTCGAGCGCCGGTCCCGCCCGGCCCCGTGGGGGACGTTCACGGTCAACGTCGTCGGCTCGCTGGTGCTCGGCCTCTTCGCCGGCCTCTCCGCCACCCTGCCGGACTGGGTCTGGACGCTGGTCGGCACCGGCTTCTGCGGCGCCCTGACCACCTACTCGACGTTCGGCTACGAGACCGTGCAGTTGGTGCGGAGCGGACCGGGCGGGCGCCGCCGGGCCGGGCTGAACGTCCTCGCCACCCTGGCCGTCGGGCTCGGCGCCGCCGCGCTGGGCTGGCAGCTCGGCACCGCCGCCCTGGGCTGACCCGATCGGTCGGCCCGGGTGCCGTTCCGACGGCTTTCTCGGGCGTCTGCCGAGCAGGGTCGGCCGGCGGGGCGTAAACCTGAGGCATGAACGCGACCTATCGGGATCGTGCGGAGGCCGGAGCCGTACTCGCCGACCGGCTCACCCCGATCACCGGCGACCCCGACGTGGTCGTCCTCGGGCTGGTCCGGGGCGGCGTACCGGTGGCGGCGGCGGTGGCGGAGCCGCTCGGCGCACCGCTGGACGTACTCGTGGTCCGCAAGCTGGGCCTGCCCCAGGCGCCCGAGGTGGCCTTCGGTGCCGTCGGGCCGGGCGGGCTCCGGGTGCTCAACGAGGAGATCGCCGGCCGGCTGGAGCCGGAGGAGGTGGACGCGGTCGTCCGGGCCGAGACCGCCGAGCTGGAACGGCGCGAGCGGCTCTACCGGAGGGACCGGCCGCCACTGCGGTTGGACGGCCGGATCGCCGTGATCGTCGACGACGGGCTCGCCACCGGAGCCACCGCACGGGCCGCCGTGGGGGTCGCCCGGCAACTGGGCGCCCGACGGGTGGTCGTCGCCGTCCCGGTCGGCGCGCCGCAGGCGTACGAGGTGCTCAGCGAGACCGCCGACGAGGTGCTCTGCCCGGAACGTCCGGCGGACTTCGGCGCCGTGAGCCGTTACTACGACGACTTCCACGAGGTGTCCGATGCCGAAGTGGTGGCCGCGCTGACGGGAACTAGGTGATTCGACCGGGTACCGTCGAGTGATGCAGATGACCTGTCCCAAGTGTCGTGGCGACATGCGCCAGTACGAGCGCAGCGGCGTCACGGTTGACCAGTGCACCGAATGCCGTGGCATCTTCCTCGACCGGGGCGAGTTGGAGAAGCTGTTCGAGGCCGAGGCCAACTGGAGCCAGCAGCAGGCGCCGGCACAGCAGCACGCGCCCGCCTCGGGCGCCGGATACCCGCCTCCGCCGCCGGCTCCGCACCAGCCCGCCTACGGCGGCCCGAGCCACGTACCGCCACCGCCGCCGCCACCGCCCGCCCACGGTTACCCGCCGGCGCCGGCCCCGGCGTACGGGCAGCACGGGCAGCCGCACTACGGCTACCACGGGCACTACCGGCACAAGAAGCGCAAGGGTTTCCTGAACGACTTCTTCGACTGACCGGTCCCGCCGGCAGGACGGTTCCGGTCTCCGCTCGGAGATCGGCCACCGGATCGGCCGGTTGCCGGAGTTTCGCGGATCCCCGTGCCCGGGCAACGAACCTCGCGCGTCGTCGACGGGCGGGCGTAGGTCGCCGAGCGCGGGGATCCCGCCATTCGTGGCGGTGGGCTCGACTGGACAGCGGTGGCTCGGCAGGACGGAGGTGGGTCGGCTGGACGGCGTGGACGCGTCCCGGACGGCGCGCGGTGAGGTGCCCGGGGTTGCGGGCAGCGAGGCGTCCCGGGCGGCGGGGCCGCAGCGGGCGCTCGGTGCGGCGTACGACCTCGTCACCGCGACCGTCGTCGACCTCGCCGACGCCGACCTGCTCCGGCCGACCCGCTGCCGGGGCTGGCTCGTCGTCGACCTGCTCCTGCATCTGGTCCTCGACGCCCAGCGGGCCCTGGTCACGCTCGCCAGCCCGGCGGTCGGGCCGGCGGACGTGGACGGCGTCAGCTACTGGCTGTCGCCGAGCGATCCGGACGAGGGACGACACGCCGCCTGGGTACGCCGATCCGCCGCCGCCTTCGACCGGCCGCGCGGGGTGGTCCGGCTCTGGACCGACACCGCACCGGCGGCGGTCCGGGCCGCCGCCGCGGCCGACCCGCTCGGGTACGTCAGCACCCAGGGCCACGTGCTGGCAGTGCCGGAGTTCCTCGCCACCCTGGTCACCGAGGCGGTCGTGCACCACCTCGACCTGACGGTGGACCTCCCGGACGCGCCCGGGCCGGAGCCGGAGGGCGTCGCCATCGCGGTGGCGACCCTGGACGGGCTGCTCAGCGCCGAGGCGATCCGCCCGCCCGACTGGTCGGACACCGACTATCTGCTGAAGGGGACCGGGCGGCTCCCGCTGAGCCCGCACGACCGGCTGGTGCTCGGCGAGGCCGCCGGCTGGTTCCCACTGCTCGGCTGAGCCACCTCGCGACGTGCCGGCCGGTGACTCGTGTCCGGCCGGTGGCTCGGCCTCCTGGCGGTGACGCGGTGTTCTGGCAGGCTCAGACGATGGCCATGTCGACGAACCGGGACAGGTGCAGCTGCGCCGCGACCGTCACGGTGTCCGTCGGTCCGTTCCGGTGCTTGGCGACGATGAAGTCCGCCTCGCCGGCCCGGGGAGACTCCTTGTCGTAGTAGTCGTCGCGGTGCAGCAGGATGACAACGTCGGCAT
Organism: Plantactinospora veratri; assembly: GCF_036421995.1. Taxonomy (NCBI): domain Bacteria; kingdom Bacillati; phylum Actinomycetota; class Actinomycetes; order Micromonosporales; family Micromonosporaceae; genus Plantactinospora; species Plantactinospora veratri. Next base: position 14,420 of record NZ_JAZGQL010000019.1, on the reverse strand, counting down.
CTTGCTCGATCGAGTTGTGGACCGCTATGCCGTTGGCGACGAAGTTGTGTGCCCCGGCCACCGTCGCGTCGTAGACCGTCTCGACACCGTCAGGCTCGATGGCAACGATCTCGTCCCAGGTCACGTCGTTTGTGGCGAGCATCTCTAGCTCGTTGTCCTGGAGAATCGCCGCCGCGCGGGCGATGCGGCCCCGGGATGGGTTGCGCTCCCACATCGCGGTGCCACAGAACTGCGTGCCCATCCCGGCGGCGAACTGCCGGTGCGTCATCCCGCGTTCCGCGAGGACATCCCGCACCCGCTCCCATACGGCTCGGGGAATGGTGTCGACGTTGGTGTTGGCCTTGACGCCTTGCAGCCGTTGACGCAGCGCGGCGGCGGCTTCACCACGCTTGCCGTGGACGCCGATCACCCGGCAGAACGCCTCCTGGTCACCGACGCCGTTGATGTGCAGGTGGTAGCTATCCCGGTAGCCGGCCTTCCTGACGGTCTTGGTCCGCGACTGGATACCGAAGCGCCACAGGAGGCGCGACACGTCGTCGACGAGCTGCCGGCTGGTTGAGGCGTAGTAGATCCGGCCGATGGGCCCCTTCCCGTTGTCCGGCTCGATCCAGACGCAGCCATCCGTGGCCCACAGGTGTCGGAGAAACAACGCGATCTGATCCTTCGGGAGGCTGAACACCTCCGTCGGCACGAATTTCTCGTGGCTGCGCTTGCCGAGCAACCCGAGGGAGTCAACCCAGACCGCGACGGGATTCCGCTTGCCGTGCGTCAGCCGGTACGGCGCAACCAGTCGAAGCGTTGTGCATCTTGCCTGCCGGTAATCGTCTCCAGCGGCGGTAACGCCGAAGTGAGTCGCGGCGTCGCGGACCGCCTCGATGTTGGCCTCGTCGATGCTGGCGTACCGGATCGACTGCCGCGGCAGCATCGACCCGTCCCCGATGAGATGGGCCAGGAGGGTGACCTGCCGATCGCTCCAGCTTGTGACCTGCTCTGGTGCGCAGACGTGGCGCGGGGCGGCGACCCGGCCGCCGACGGCGAGTTCACTGAGGGCGGTCCATCCCTCGTAGGTGAGAAACGGGTGGTTGGCGGTCGCCCGGATCTCCCGGCCCGACGCCAGTCGCAGCCGAAACACCTGCTTCTCGCCCGTGCTGAACACATGCGTGAGGTGCCGACGTACGTACCTCAGCCGGTCGTCGAGCGCCCACACGGGTACGTCCCGGGCACCGGCGGCGAACAGCTCACCCATGGTCGTCTCGGCGCCGGTGTCCGCGCGCAGCACCCGCGTCTCGGCGGTCAGGCAACCCGATTCGCGCAGATCAGACAACTGCGGGCGCTTGTCGGTACGCTGCTCCGGGCCACGGTTCAGCTGGCTGACCGCGATCACCGGACACTCGACCTCCTTGGCCAACAGCTTCAGCCCTCGGGACAGCTCCGCGACCTCCTGCTGACGGCTCTCGGTGCGCTTCGGCGAACTCATCAGCTGGAGATAGTCGACCACGATCATCTTGAGGTCGTGCCGCTGCTTGAGCCGTCGGGCCTTCGCCCGGATCTCCATCAGGTTCATGTTGGGGGTGTCGTCGACGAAGAGCGGCGCCTCGCTGATCTCGCCCATCCGGCGGGCCAGCTTGGTCCAGTCGTCATCCGAGAGCTGCCCGCTGCGCAGTACGTGCAACGGCACCCGGGCCTCCGCCGAGAGGAGGCGCATCACGATCTCGACCTTGCTCATTTCCAGCGAGAAGATCGCACTCGCACAGTTGTGCCGGATCGCGGCGTTCCTGGCGAAGTCCATCGACGCCGTCGAGTTGTGGGTCGGGATCATCGACCGACCGGCCAGGTAGAGGTGGTCGGCGTTGTCGACGGTCACGCAACGCACCGGCACGGTCGGCACCGGCCGTACGGCGACGATGTATCTCGCGCCCGCCCCGGTCGTGTCGGTCGCCCGGCGACGGTCGCGCTGCGCCTGGCGTTTCCGTCCGAGTCGGAAGACCTCGTCCGGCGTGCTGAAGGTGACGGTGTAGGTGGTCGACGTCTCCTCGCTGCGGCCCCTCACCCGCCTGGTCCCGATCGTGCAGCCGTAGCCGAGGCTGACCACCAACTCCCGCACGTCGAGTGCCAACCGGTGCGACGTCGACGTGTACTGGAGTTTGCCGGTCGGCGCGACCGCGCCGCCGGTGTCCATCAGACCGGCGAGCAGGGCACGACGCTGAGCCTCGGACGCCCGCAGGTAGGCGGCAGGCAGATGCTTGTTGTCCAGGACGTCCAGCGCCCGCAGGGCTCCGAAAAAGGATCCGTACCGCCGGTGGCATTCCGCGCACCGGCGACCCTGGGACGACGACGCCTGGCTCGGCGTCGGCCGGCCACACGACGCGCAGCCGACGGCGGGACCCGACGGCCGTACCCGGAATCCGTCGTGCTCGACCCCGGCGACGATCTCGTCGTCGACGGTGCTGAAGCGGGCGGCGGCGCGGTGACCGTCGCCGAGCCACACCCCGAGGGTGTACGGCGGGATGGCCAGGTCGCGTTCGGGCAGTTCCAGGGGCGCGCAGTTCTCGACGGCGTGGTTGAGGCGCCGATCCTGGTCGGTGGTCCGCAGGGTCGCCCGGATCTGCTCGGTGGTGAAGACGTTGTCGTGGGTCGCGGTGGTCACGCTGTTCATCGCTGGTTCCACCACGCTGACCAGGCGGTTCGGGGCAGTCGACGTCGTCTCGGCGAACTCACGCAGCCGGTTCGTCGACTCGTCGGACCGGTAGACTCGCCGAGGCGTTTCACCACCCTGCCGACGGCTCGCCCTGGTGGTCGTCTTCCACAGGTGCTCGGCATCGGCGACGAGGGTCGATCCGTCCGAGAACTCCACCTCGTAACACTGCCGGTCGTGCATGACCTCGAACGCGTGGGTCACCCGGGTCGGCCGACCGTCCGCGCCGAGCAGCCGGTCTCCCTCCCGGACCTCACCCATCGTGGTCCAGCCGTCGGGCGTGGGCAGCGGTGTGTCCAGCGCGAGCGCCTTGCCCAAACCAGGCCTGCCAGCCACGATCACCAACTGCCCGGGGTGCAGCCCGTTGAGCAGCCGGTCCAGGTCGGTGAAGCCGGTCGGTACCCCGGTCATCACGCCGCCCTGCGCACCGACCGCCTCGATCTCGTCGAGCGTCGGCTGGAGCATGTCCGCGAGCACCGCGAAGTCCTCGCTGACCCGCTTCTCGGTCACGTCGTAGATCGCCTGCTGGGCCAGGTCCACCACGTCGTCGACGTCCCGCCCGCCGCCACCGGCGGAGCCGTAGCCGAGCTGCACGATCCGGGTACCCGCCTCGACCAGGCGCCGCAGCACCGCGCGCTCGCCGACGATCCGGGCGTAGTAGGCGGCGTTGGCGGCCGTCGGCACGCTGGCGATCAGCGTGTGCAGGTAGGGCGCACCGCCGATCCGGGCCAGGTCGCCGGAGTCGGCGAGCGCGGCGGCGACGGTGATGGCGTCGGCCGGCTCGCCCCGGCCGTACAGATCCAGGATCGCGTCGAAGACGGTCGAGTGCACCGGCCGGTAGAAGTCGTTGGTCCGGAGGATCTCGACCACGTCGGCGATCGCGTCCTTGGAGAGCAGCATGCCGCCGAGCACGCACTGCTCGGCCGCGATGTCCTGCGGCGGAGTCTTGTCGAACTGCCCGTCGCGCGGCGCCGGCACCTCCGTCGGCGGACCCGACGGGCGCGACTCCCCACGCGACGGGCGCGGCTCCCCACGCACGTCATCGGTGACCGACACGGGCATCCCCCTCCGCCACACCGGCTGACCCCTAGCGAACCGCCGACGTACGACATTTCCCGGCTGACCCACGGCTCCGGTCGGCCGGCGGGCCGGGCCGGCCCTGGCCAGTCGGCTCGACCGGGGGACGTCGGCACGGGTGGCAGGGTCAGGGCGCAACGATACGGACGTCGAGGTCAGACTCTCAAGCACGCCGGTGGACGGAGCTCGGGACAACCTGTGGACGGTTTCCCGACGGGGTGTGTGCGGCCCTGTGCACAGCCTGTGGACAACGATTGGGGAAGATAGCCTGGAGCGTGCCTGACCTGCGACGACTCGGTCCCCAGCATGTGGAGGAAAGAAACAGGTCAAATTCGGGCTACCGGGACGGCGTATCATCGGGCGACGGCAATCTGCGTACGGTACTCGCGAACGACCTACCAGACTCCTCGCGATCGGCTAACCAGAAAGGTCACGCCTCGGCTGTGGACCATTGGGATCGGGGGCGGGGTGAGCTCGCCCGACATGAGTGGCAGGACGGTGGCGGCCGGAGCGACCCGGCGCCGCCCTGGCCAGGTGATCCTTATTCGCGTTCCGACGTCACCTACCGCACTCCGAGCCGACGACGAGCCCGGCACCGTGGCGCACCCGAGCCGGTCGACAGCTACACGCCGTCCTGGGCCCGGGAGTCCACCGAGCCGCTCCAGTCCGGGGCCTCCCGGGCGTACACCGGCAGTGCCGGCTGGGCCACCGACGACGCCGACCGGCCCTCGGGCTCCGACCTGGACCCTCGGGACGGTGGCCGGCACCATCGCCCCGACATGCTGGCCGAGCCGGCCGCGGAGACCGGCCGCCCGGGGCGTCAGCGGGTCGCCCCGGAAGTGACCTGGGACAGCACCGGCGAATACTGGCGCGGTCCGAGTGGCGCGGTCGACGACACCCCGGGCGGTGAGAGCGTCGGTGACCGCTGGCGCGGTAGCGGCGACCCCGTCGGCCGGCGGAGCGAGGCGACCGGCGGCACCTGGCGTGACACGGCAGGGGGCACCTGGCGCGACACCACCGGGAGTACGGCGGGCGGCACGAGACGCGACGCGGCAGGCAGCACCTGGCGCGACACGACCGGCAGCGCGGCACGCGACGCGGTCGGAGGCACGCAGGGCGAGACCACCGAGACCGGGACGACCGGGCGGCGCGGCAGGCGTCGCGCCGCTGCCGATCGACACCCGGACGAGGTCGACGACTGGGCGGCCACCACGCCCACCAGTGGCTGGGTCGGCGCTGCCCCCACCACCGGTGCCGGTGCCGGGACCCCGGCCGGGGGATGGATCTCCGAGGCACCCACCTCCGGCGGATGGGCTGCCGCCGCGCCCACCACCGGTGCCGGTGCGAACAGCGGGCTGTTCGGCGGCCCTCCGACGAGGTCCGGGACGGGCCGGCGACGCCGCGCCGACCCGGACGATGACCCCACGGCCGCGCCCACCTCGGGGTGGGGCGTCGGAGCGACCACGGATTCGCCGCCCACCGCGACCGGCCGCCGCGACCCGACCGACACCACTGCCGGTTGGCGCCAGCGGACCGACGATTCCGCGTCCGGCCGGTGGGGCGGGGCCGGCGAGCGGGAGCCCGACCCGGCGTACGACTCCGCGCAGCCGGCGCCGGGACGTCGACGCCGCGCCACGCCGGCCGGTTGGGAGTCCGACGATCCGGCCGGCCCGGTCGCGCCCGTCGGGCGGCGGCGCTCCCGGCACCGGGCCGAGGAGGAGCCGACGCAGCTCGCGGAGCGGCCGGACGCCGCCCCCTCCATCGAGCCGGAGCCGGGGACCGAACAGTCGAGGGCGAGCGCCCGCTGGGTACGCTCGGCCGGCCAGGGCGAATCCGGCGGCGGTACCGGTCGACCGTGGCGCGGCGAGAACACGCCGACCAGTTCGGCCGGCACCGGTGCCCGACGGCGGCAACGCGAGCCGGACGCCGAGCCCGTGCGTCGCTACCGGGACGCCGGGCCGGTACGCCGGGCCGGCGAGGAGCGGGCGGACCGGGGTCGGCACGCCGACCCGGGCCGGCGCTCGGACGCGGCCGGCGCGGGTTGGGGCACGGATGCCGGGCCATGGGACCGGTTCACCGACACCGGGATGTTGGACCGGATCACCGACGGCGATCCGCCCGGGGCTACCGGCACCAGCCGGCGCCGAGACCGGAACACCGACCCGGGACGCTGGGACCGGTCCACGGACACGGGCCAGTGGGACCGGTCCACGGACACCGGTCAGTGGGACCGGTTCACCGACACCACCGAGTGGCGGCACGGCGAACTCGCCGGGCTGGCCCGGGACGCCGGCGGCGGACGCGACACCACCGCCGACAGCGGTACCCGGGACAGGGGCCGTACCGAGTCGGACGGTGCCGACGCGTTCTGGTCCGGGACCAGGCTGGCCGGCGACGATCCGCGCTGGATGGGCATTCCGGACTCTGCGCCGCGTTCTCCGGCGGTTGCTTACCCGGCACCTGCCCGGCCGGTGTCGCCGGCCCGCCGAGCGAGTCAGCCCAGCACACCGACGGGGCGGCCGGCAGCGGCACCGGGCCGCGGTCGCGCCGCTGGTCGCGCCGGTACGGTCGGCTCGACCCGCAGCGTCAGCGGAGCGGGTACGACCACCCGACGCGGACCGAGCGGTGGCCTGCCGACCTCGGCGACCCGGACGGGGCGGCCCAGCCCGTTGAGTCGACGACTCGAAGACGACCTGCTCGATCCCCGGCCCAGTGGCCCGCTCACCGCCGTCCTCTACACCGTCGCCTGGTACGCGGTCGCCGTACTGGCTGTCTTCGTCTGGGTACTCACGCTCGACGCGAGTGTGCCGGTGGACTGCGTACCCGGGGTCTCCGGCGCGTGTGAGTCGGAACGGGGCCAGGCGATCTCCGCGCTGGTGGCCGGGGTGCCCCGGTTCCTCGCGGCGCTGGCGACCGGTCTGGTGGTCGCGGCCCTGATGCGCTGGTTCAACCGCACCTGGCGGGCGGTGACCATCGGGTTCGCGGCAGCGGTCGTCGGTGGTGGGCTCTCCACCGTCTTCTTCAGCGCGATCAGTGGTCAACCGGTCGGCTGAGGGGCCGAGGGGCTGCCCCGTTCCTGGACAAGACGATTCCGGGGTGCCGTCCAAGCGGACGGCACCCCGGAACTTGCTCTGTCGCCTGGCCGGCTACTTGCCCGGTACGACCTTCAGGTCGAACCGCGCGGTGACCTCCGGGTGCAGCTTGACCCGCACCTGGTGGCTGCCGACCGACTTGATGGCGCCCGGCAGCTCCAGCCGACGCCGGTCGAGGGACGGCCCACCGGCCGCCTTCACCGCGTCCACCACGTCGCCGGGGGTCACCGAGCCGAAGAGCCGCCCACCGTTGCCGGCGCGCGCGGTCAGGTTGACCTTGAGGCCCTCAAGCTGGGCCTTCACCTCGTTGGCGTGACCGAGGTCGCGGATCTCCCGGGCCGCGCGGGCCCGCTGGATGACCGTGACCTGCTTCTCCGCGCCCTTGGTCCAGGCGATCGCGAAGCCCTGCGGCAGCAGGTAGTTACGGCCGTAGCCGTCCTTGACCTCGACGATGTCGCCGGGGCTGCCGAGGCCCGACACCTCCTGGGTCAGGATGATCTTCATGTCGGCGCCTCCTCTCAGCGGGCCGTGGCCGTGTACGGCAGGAGCGCCATCTCGCGGGCGTTCTTGACCGCACGGGCGATCTGCCGCTGCTGCTGGGAGGTGACCCCGGTCACCCGCCGAGCGCGGATCTTGCCGCGGTCGGAGATGAACTTGCGCAGCAGCGCGGTGTCCTTGTAGTCGATGTAGGTGATCCCGTCCTTGTCGAGCGGGTTCACCTTCTTCTTCGGCTTGCGCAGTGCCGCAGCCTTTGCCATTGCTCTTGCTCCTGGTTTGCGATCCCGTGTGCTCGGCACGCGGGTCAGAACGGGGGCTCGTCGTCGAAGTTGCCGCCGCCCGAACCGGACGAGCGCGAGGAGGCCGGAGCCGCCGTGGCCCACGGGTCGTCGAAGTTGCCTCCGCCGGCACCGCCCTGGCCACCGCCACCGCCACCGCCGGAGGCGCCGAACCCGCCACCGCCGCCGGAGCGCGACATCTTCTGCACCTTCGCCGTGGCGTACCGCAGCGACGGGCCGATCTCGTCGACCTCAAGCTCGATGACGGTGCGCTTCTCGCCCTCGCGGGTCTCGTAGGTCCGCTGCCGGAGCCGGCCCGACACGATCACGCGGGCGCCGCGCTGCAACGACTCGGCGACGTGCTCCGCCGCCTGCCGCCAGACGGTGCACGAGAGGAAGAGCGGCTCGCCGTCCTTCCACTCGTTCGTCGTGCGGTCCATGAACCGGGGCGTCGAGGCGACCCGGAACTTGGCGACCGCAGCGCCGGACGGGGTGAAACGCAACTCGGGGTCGTCGGTCAGGTTGCCGATGACCGTGATGGTGGTATCTCCTGCCATGACCATCTCCTCGCGCACTCATCAGTCCCTGAAAGGCTGCCAGAGCAGTACGACAGGACGGATGAGGCTGATCCGGGCGTGCCGGAAACGCGTCAGCGCGTCTCCGGCCGGATGACCTTGGTGCGCAGCACGGACTCGTTGAGTCGGAGCTGCCGGTCCAGCTCGGCCACCGCCGCAGGCGTTGCCTGCAGGTCGATGACGGCGTAGATCCCCTCGGCCTTCTTGTCGATCTCGAACGCGAGGCGTCGGCGACCCCACACGTCGAGCTTCTCCACCGAGCCACCCGCGGTCCGGATCACGTTGAGGTACGTGTCGAGCGACGGGGCGACGGTGCGCTCCTCGAGGCTTGGATCGAGGATGACCATGATCTCGTAATGACGCAAGACGTGCTCACCTCCTCTGGGCTAGCGGCCACGGTCCTTCCGTGGCAGGAGGTCATGCGTCGTTGCCGCGCGGTCTCGGGAGGGATCCCGTCGCGCCACGGACAACCTGAGCAGAATACCCGGTCCACCGGCGTCGGGCGTCGTCGGACCCCCGTACCCCACCGGCCGGCCGGCGTGGGCCGGGACTCCTTCGCCGGCGCCGTGCGGTCCCCGCCGGGCCGGCGCCGAGAGCCTCGGCCGGACCGGCGCCGAGAGCCTCCTCCGGAGCGTGTCCGGAGGAGGCTCTTCGACGTAGAGCCGCGGGGCGCATCCCGTCCGCATTCTTTGGGTGGGACCTGGGGAGGAACGACCACACCGATGAGTTGGATGGAAGGCGCCCCGCGGAGCCTATTGTATTGTCATCTTACGCGATAACAGTCTGTCTTGTGCGTTGAGCGAAAATCGCCCGAATTGCTCCTGCCGAGACGCCCACCACACAGATGGTGGCGACCAGCACCAGCAGCGAGATCTCTTCAGCCGGCCGGACCGGCTCGGCCCGCCCTGCCCGGAGGGCGGCAGCCCCGCCGAGTCGGTCGGGCGGCGGAGGGTAGCTGCCCGGCGCCGCTTCCTGCGGCGCACCGGCGCTCCGGGGGCCGGCCACATCGGGACCATGCGGCACCGACCCCACCTCGACTCGCCCGACCGACCCGGCGGGGAAAATCCGGACCGGCGCCGCGCCGGCCCCGGTGAGCGACACCGACGCCTCGACCGCGACACCCGACAGCAGCGGTGACGCGCCCGCGACGAGCGCGGCGACCGCTACGGTGGCCTGGCGGCGGAGCGACAGGATCACGTCTTCCCTCTTCCGGCACGACTCGTGGACCGATCCGACCCGGACACCCTGACGAGACACCTGACGAGCGGATCTCACCTGTGCCGGGCGAACGGATCTCACCTGGAGAAACGATCCATCCGCCGGGCGGTGACGCGGGTCGTCTCGGGCCGTACGCCGTCGAGCTGTCCGACCCGGAGGTGCGCCCGTCCCCGCCCGACCGACCGGAGCGACGTAGGCTCGCCTCCATGCGTATCGGAGCCCATGTCGACGCCACGGACCCGTTGGACGAGGCGGCCCTCCGGAAGGCGGACGCGGTCCAGTTCTTTCTCGCCGATCCGCAGAAGGACTGGAAGACGCCACAGCCACGGGCCGACGCCGCCCGGCTGCGCGAATCCGAGGTGGACGTCTACATCCACGCCCCGTACGTCATCAACCTCGCCACCACCAACAACCGGATCCGCATCCCCAGCCGGAAGCTGCTGCTCGGGCATGCCACCGCCGCCGCGGCGGTCGGCGCCAAGGGCCTGATCGTGCACGGCGGGCACGTCAACGCGGGCGACGACATCGCCAAGGGCTTCGACAACTGGCGCAAGGCGTTCGCCCAGGCCGCCGACTCCGGCGGGCACGACGTTCCGGTACTCATCGAGAACACCGCTGGCGGCGACAACGCCTGCGCCCGGCGCTTCGACAACCTGGCCCGGCTCTGGGACGCGGTGGGCGACTACAACGTCGGCTTCTGCCTGGACACCTGCCACGCACATGCCGGCGGCGAGGACCTCCTCGACATCGTCGACCGGGTACTGGCGATCACCGGCCGGATCGACCTGATCCACGCCAACGGCTCCAAGGACGCCTTCGACTCCGGGCGGGACCGTCACGAGAACCTGACCGGCGGCACCATCGACCCCGACCTGGTGGTGGCGGTGGTGCGGGCGGCCGGCGCACCGGTCATCGTCGAGACTCCCGGCGGGGTCGACGGTCAGGCCACGGACATCGCCTATCTCCGCGACCGCGTAGGCCGATAGGGGCGAAGACCCGATGTCGACGGACCAGTCCAACGCGAACGAGACAACCCGGTCCAGTACGCCGACCGGCGCCGCCGACCCGGCCCCGGACCCGGGTGCGGCCACGACCGGGCCGGCGGCCACGCCGCCCGCATCGGGTACCCCCGCCAGTTCGGATTCCGGCGCGGCCGGGGCGGGCACGCCGTCGACGGAGCCGGCCGACCAGGACGAGGCCGCGAAGACCGGCGACGCGGGGCAGCAGAGGAACGCTCCCGCCGAGGGTGCGGCCGCCGAAGGCAAGCAGGCCGTCGAAGGCAAGCAGGCCGCCGAGAGTGGCGCTGCCAAGGACGCGGATGTCGCCGGGCAGGAGGCGGAAGGCGGCGCGGCCAAGGCGCCAGCGGGCGGCAAGGCGAAGCCATCCGACGGCAAGGCGAAGGACGACGCCGGGGAGGACAAGGACAGTACGGAGAAGGAGGGAGCGGGGAAGAAGGGCGGCAAGGAGGGTACGGAGAAGTCCGCCGGCAGTGCGGAGCCGGCGAAGCCTGCCGACCCGTTCGCCTCGTTCGCGCCGGCTCCCGAGGTGGTACCGGGACGGCTCCGGCGGATCGGCCGGGCGGTGAACCGCCGGCTGGTGCACGAGTGGACGCTGGCCGGACTCGGCGCCCTGGCACTGGCGGTCCTGATGACCTGGCCGACCCTGCGCTACCCCCGGCACACCCTGCCGCAGGACTACTGGGACCCGGCGCTCCAGTCCTGGCAGGTCGCCTGGTCCGGGCACATCCTGCTGACCAAGCCGGCCCAGCTCTGGCAGAGCAACGCCTTCTTCCCGGAGACCTGGACCTTCGCCTTCTCCGACACCCTGCTCGGGTACGCCCCGGCGGGCATGATCGGTCAGGGTCCGGAGGCGGCGATCCTTCGCTACAACATCCTCTTCGTGCTGGCCCACGCGCTCGCCGCGCTCGGGGCGTACGCGCTGGTGCGGCAGCTCGGGGCGGGACGGATCGGCGCCGCCGTGGCGGGGGTCGGCTTCGCGTACGCGCCGTGGCTGCTCGGCCAGGCCGGTCACCTGCACGTGCTCTCCAACGGCGGTATCCCGCTCGCTCTGGCCATGCTGGCCCGGGGACACGGCTGGTCGCTGCGGCGCGGCTACCGCCCGGATCGGCGACGTTCCGGCTGGGCGTTCGCCGGCTGGCTGGTCGCCGCCTGGCAGCTCAGCCTCGGCTTCGGCATCGGCCTCGTCTTCGCGTACGTGATGGGTCTGATCGCGGTCGTGGTGCTGCTGAGCTGGCTGGTCCGGCGGATCCTGCGCCGTCCCCGGCGCCAGTGGTTCGGATTCCGGCTGCTGCTGGCCGACTTCTGGGGCGGCGCGATCTTCGCGGCGACCGGTGCCCTGCTGGCGATCCCGTACTTCAAGGTCGCCGAGCTGCACCCCAACGCCCGGCGGACCGCCGAGGAGCTGCACAACTATTCCCCGCCGCCGGGTGGATTCCTGACCGCTCCGCCGGAGTCGCTGATCTGGGGCGATCTGCACGAGCCTGTCCGGGCCGGGTTGCCCGGGCTGCCGGAGACCACCCTGCTGCCGGGGTACGTCCTCTTCGCGCTCGCCCTCGGCGGCCTCTTCTTCTCGATCTGGACGCTACGCCAGCGCCTGCTGCTGCTGGCGGCCGTGCTCGCCACCGGGGTGCTGGCGATGGGCAGCCGGTTCTTCGGCGGTACCTGGACCTATCTGCCACTCTTCGAGCACCTGCCCGGCTGGGACGGCCTGCGTACTCCGGGCCGGCTGATGATCTGGGTGACCCTGCTGCTCTGTGTCCTCGCCGCCGGTTCGGTCGGCGCGTTCGCGGAGCGGGCCCGGCAGATCTCGGCCGTCGAACGGGTACCGCCCCGGCCGGGTCCGTTCCTGCGGCTGGTCACGCTGCTGCCGATCGCGCTGGTACTGGTCGAGGGGCTGAACACCACCCCGCATCCGGTGGTACCGGTGCAGCCGGCGTCGATGCGGGTCGCCAACGGGCCGATCCTGGTGCTTCCCTCGGACCAGAAGACCGACCAGCACGTGATGCTCTGGTCGACCAGCCGGTTCCAGGACATCGTCAACGGCGGCAGCGGGTTCACCCCCGACCGGCTCGCCGAGGTGCGCCAGGCGACGGCGAACTTCCCGGACCAGGCGAGCATCGACTTCCTGCGCAACATGGGCGTGCGTACGGTGATCGTGCTCCGGGACCGGGTGGCCGACACCCCGTTGCAGACCACCGTCGACCTGCCGGTCGACTCGCTCGGGATCAGCCGGGAGGACGTCGGGGAGACGGTCGTCTACCGGCTCTGATTCCGCCCCGCCCCACTGCGGTCCCGGCTCTCTCCGCTCGGGGCGGGCCGGTCAGGTCGTGGCGGGGGCCGGTTCGGCCGGTGCCGGCCGGCCCTTGAGTCGGGCGAGCCAGGAGGCGTCCGGAGCGCCGTCGTAGATCCCGCCGTCGGGATCGTCGAGGTAGGTGTGCCGGACCGGGTCGCCCTCGGGCCGCAGAATGTCCCGGACGACCAGCACGCAGAGCACCACGACGGTGGTCAGCCGCAGCGTGGCCGCGAGCACGAAGACTCCCTCGGGGAAGACCTGCTTGCCGCCGGCCCCGAGCAGTTCGCCATAGAACGCGACGAAGTAGCCGATCTCGGCGAACTGCCAGGCGAGGAAGGCGCCCCAGCGCGGCCGGGCCAGCACCAGCAGCGGCAGCAGCCAGAGGTTGAACTGCTGCGACCAGACCTTGCTGAAGATCAGGAACGCCGCGACCATCAGGAAGACCAGCGCGGCCAGCCGGGGCCGCCGCTTGGCGAAGAGCGCCAGCGCGCCGATGGCGAGGAACGCGAGGGTGATCAGGGCGTACGAGAGGGTGTTCAGGGTCGGGATGTTGTTGCTGAGCCACTGGAACGGCCCCTCGTCACCGGGACCGCCGCTGTTCCACTTGCTGTCCAGGTAACGGCCGATATACCAGAGGGTGCCCCAGTCGACCGCCCGCTCGCTGTTCAGGTCGAAGAAGCGTCGCCAGTTCTCCGGGTAGAGGATCGCGACCGGCAGGTTCACCGCCACGATGGTGACGACGGCGGAGCCGATCGTCAGCGCCATCTCCTTCACCCGAGCGGTACGCAGCCCGAGCAGGAAGAGCGGCCAGAGCACGAAGAGCGGCCAGAGTTTCGCGGAGGTGGCCAGGCCGAGCAGGATGCCGGCGGCCAGGGGTTGTCGTTTCGCCCAGGCGTACATGCCGATCGCGGCGAACCCGATGGCGAGCAGGTCCCAGTTGACGGTGGCGGTGACCAGCAGCGCGGGGGAGAGCGCGAACATCGCCGCGTCCCAGGGGCGGCGGCGGCGCAGTGCCAGGATCATCGCCACGGTGGCCACCGCGAGCGCGCCGAGAACCAACGCGTTGAGGTTGTAGAACCACTGCGCCTGGTTGATCTCGGGCCGGTCGACTCCGATGCTGTGCACCGGCAGGCCGAGCGCGCCCATGAAGTATCCGGTGACCACCGGGTATTCCACCGGGTGGTCCCGGTAGGGCACCTTGCCCTCGTTGAGCCCTTCGGCGTAGTAGAGGGCCAGCACGTCGGTGTAGCAGAACCGGGTGTACTGGACGTTGTTCTGCCAGGCGCCGTCCTGGCAGGGCGACTTCTGCACCCAGTGCAGGGCCAGGGTGAGGCAGGTCAGCGCCAGCACGATCCGGGCGGCCGTCCAGAACCGGCCGCTGGCCTGGGTGCCCCGGCGCTCGACACCACTGGCGTGCGCGCCGATCGGGCCGCCGATGGCCTCGGAGAGCCCCCGGACGAAGCCGTCCGACCGGGACGGGTGGTCAGCCTTCTCAGGTTCGTCGATGCCAGCCGGCGACTGCGCGCTCATGAACAGGCATCCTGCCGTACCGGGTCGGGTTCCGTCCGGCCCGGTCCACCGTGTCGGCGGATGTCGTCGAAAAGACGGCCGGCGGCCGGGTCGTGGGACCCGGCCGCCGGCCGCCGAGGTCGAAGGGGCACACTGCTCCCCGGTG